>NZ_JBHUMI010000009.1:0-295618 GCF_042684965.1 Ornithinibacillus salinisoli | reverse complement strand
TGGAGCCTATTTTATAATAAACTTGGTTAAATGCTACTTGTAAAAATTTTGAAATTGCGGTAGGTGTATTAGAGTTACTCAAAAACTTGAAAAAAGTATTTGACATTGTACGCTAGACCATAAAAAAACTGATTTGCAATAAGATGCAAATCAGTTTTTTAACTTTATCGACTACCTTTAATATATGGTACACCGTTAGCACGTGGAGCTTCTGCACGACCGATAAATCCTGCAAGTGCTAGAATTGTAAGTACGTATGGTGCGATTAACAAGAATACTTCAGGAATATCTTGTAATATCGGCACACTTCCACCTACTACACTTAAACTTTGTGCAAATCCGAAAAACAATGCTGCACCCATCGCTCCAAGTGGGTGCCATTTTCCGAAAATAACCGCAGCTAAAGCCATAAACCCTTGTCCAACGATTGTTGAGTGTGAAAAGTTAGATACGATAGTTAACGCAAACACCGAACCACCTAGACCTCCTAAAGCGCCGGATAAAAGAACAGCAATATACCGCATTTTCGTAACACTAATCCCATTTGTATCAGCCGCCATCGGATGCTCTCCCACCGCTCGAAGTCGCAAACCAAATGGGGTTTTATATAGTACATACCAAGCAACAAAAGCTAAAATAATGGCGACATATGATGTAACATAAATGCCCTGGAAGAAAATTGGTCCGATTATAGGTATATTAGCTAGAAATCCAAGATCTTGCGTATAAAACGGTTGTTGGACCATGTCAGTTTGCCCTTTTCCGTACCATACTTTTGTTAAATAAATACCTATTCCCAATGCCAACATATTAATCGCAACACCACTCACAACCTGATTCGCTTGTAATGAGACAGATGCTACTGCATGGATAATTGAAAACGCAGCAGAAACAAGTGCAGCAACAATAATAGATAGCCAAGGTGTCCAAGCACCAAAAACATCAGCAAATGCCAGGTTGAATACGATTCCAACAAAGGCTCCCATAACCATTAAGCCTTCTAAACCAATATTTACTACTCCAGATCGTTCACTGAATACTCCGCCCAAAGCTGTCAATATTAAGGGTGCAGAATAAAACAAAACTGTTGGAATAATTGACTGTAGTAAATCCATCACTTATCCCCCTCCTTTTTAAAGCGAAGTAATATCCAACGAATTAAATAGCTTGATGCCACAAAGAAAATAATTAATGCAATAATAATATCTACTAGTTCAGTTGGAACCCCCGCACCTGTAGGCATCTCACCTGCGCCTTCTTTTAGTACTCCGAAAAGAATAGCAGCTAGAATAACACCGAAAGGATTATTAGCACCTAATAAAGCAACAGCAATTCCATCAAATCCTAAATTAGTAAATCCAGACATGACAGAGATGGTTCCATAAGTTCCTAACCCTTCCATTGCTCCAGCTAAACCAGCAAAACCACCAGCAATAACCATAGATAGAATGATGTTTTTACTTACATTCATACCAGCATACTTTGAGGCATGTTGGTTAAATCCAACTGCTTTTAGTTCATAACCGATAGTCGTCCTTTCAATTAAAAACCACATAATCACTGCAGCAAATACAGCAATTAATATCCCATAGTGCATTCTAGAGAAGTATGTTAAGCTTTGTAACCACTCTGAAGCAAGGGAAGCAGTAGGTGCAATATGATCTGTAGTAGTACTTTGTTCTGTTAATACACTTCTAATAATAGCATTCGTGCTAAATAAGGCTATATAATTTAACATGATCGTAACGATTACTTCGTGTACACCAATCTTTGCTTTAAGTAATCCTGGGATAAATCCCCAAAGTCCACCAGCAATTGCTCCCATGATAATGGCTAGTGGCAAATGGATAATCATTGGCGCATCTATTGCTAACCCAACCCAAACGGCAGCTAGCCAACCAACGATTACTTGTCCTTCCGCTCCAATATTAAATAATCCTGATTTAAATGCAAACGCAACTGCTAAACCAGTTAATATTAATGGTGTTATGCGTCTTATCGTTTCTCCTAAAGTAAAAGCGTCACCAAACGCACCAGCCCAAAGTGAAGCATAAGCCTCAATTGGGTTATGACCGGATATAAGCATGATAATTGCTCCAACAATTAAACCTAATATAACTGATATAATAGGAACCAAAATCCCGAATAATTTATTATTTGCTGTCATGGGACTCACCTGCCTTACTAACCTGACTTCCAGCCATTAATAGACCTAATTCTTGCTCAGTTGTATCCTCTGGATTAACATTGGCAACAATTTTACCATCAAACATAACCGCTATTCGATCACTAACATCCAATATTTCATCCAGTTCAAACGAAATAAGTAAAACAGCCTTTCCTTTATCTCGTTCTTCGATTAATTTTTTATGAATAAATTCAATTGCTCCTACATCAAGACCCCTTGTTGGCTGTGCAGCAATTAATAAATCAGGTGAACGGTCTACTTCACGACCAATGATAGCTTTTTGTTGATTCCCACCAGAAAGAGCACGTGCTGGCGTATTTTCACTTGGAGTACGAACATCATATTCCTTTATTAGCTTTCTCGCCTTATCATATATCTCTTTGTAGTTTAAGACCGAAGCTTTTGAATAAGGTTTTTGATAATAAGTTTGAAGTACGATATTTGCACCAATTGGATAATCAAGAACAAGCCCATATTTGTGGCGGTCCTGTGGAATATGTCCTACTCCACTTTCCGTTACTTTTCTCGGACTCTTATTTGTAAGGTCTTTTCCATTTAATGTAATGGAACCAGAAGTTGATTTTCTTAGACCTGTCAAAGCTTCTATTAATTCCGTTTGCCCATTACCATCAATTCCAGCGATACCTACGATTTCTCCAGCCTTTATTTCAAGATCCAATCCTTTAACTAAATCTACTTTTCTCACATCTTTTACAAAGAGATTGTTAATTGTAAGAACTGTTTCTTTCGGTTCTGCTTTCTTCTTCTCGGTATGGAAGCTCACTTCTCTTCCAACCATTAAAGAAGCTAATTCATTAGTAGTTGTGTTTGCTACATCAACTGTACCTATCCCTTTACCTTTTCGAATAACCGTACATTGATCACACACTTCCATAATCTCTTTTAGTTTATGAGTAATTAAGATAATTGACTTACCCTCATTCACTAGCGAACGCATAATTTCCATTAACTCATTTATTTCTTGTGGTGTTAAAACAGCGGTAGGTTCATCAAAAATTAATACATCAGCACCACGATAAAGTGTTTTTAGAATCTCTACACGCTGTTGCATTCCTACTGAAATGTCACTTATTTTCGCAGTCGGATCTACTTTTAAACCATATCGATCAGAGAGTTCTTGAATCTCTTTTTCTGCCTTTTTTGTATTGATGTTACCCATTTTTGTTTTTGGTTCACTACCTAAAATAATATTTTGAGTAACCGTAAAAGGCTCAACTAACATAAAATGCTGATGTACCATACCAATTCCTAAGTCATTTGCGATATTAGGGTTGGTTATATGTACCTTTTCCCCTTTTACGCGAATTTCCCCTTTTTCCGGCTGATACAATCCGAATAAAACATTCATTAAGGTTGATTTACCTGCACCATTCTCACCGAGTAGCGCATGAATTTCCCCCTTTTTCACTTGAACTGTAATGTTATCGTTTGCAACAATACCAGGAAACTCTTTTCGTATATTCAACATTTCTATTACATAATCCACGTAACACTCACCCCTTTTTGGAGAAAAATAAAATTATAAATATATAAAATCACCAAATGAAAAGGACAGCATCGTATCCTCTTCAGTTGAAGATTTTATTGAGTAGAAAAGGCTGAGTAACTCAGCCTTTTCCATATGCATCTTAAAGTGCATCAATAAACGCTTCTGTTTCTTCACGCGTTTGAGGTACTTCAACTTCACCATCTAGTATTTTATCTTCCCATTCTTGAACTGCATTAATAATTTCTTCAGTCATGGCTTCTGAGTTTGTTGTAGCTACGTCAATTCCGTCTTCTTCAAGGCCAAATTCAAGTGTTTTTCCACCAGGAAATTCACCATTCATTGCTTGATTGGTTACTTCTTGAACCGCAACGTCAACACGTTTAACCATTGAAGTTAGTGTTACATTATGGTCACCGATTGCACCTTCTTCATACTGGTCACGGTCAACACCAATTACCCAAATATCACGGTCTGGATCATTTTGTTTAATATCTTTTGCTTGGTTAAACACACCATTTCCAGTACCACCAGAAGCATGGTAAATGATATCAATCCCGTTATCATACATTGTCGAAGCAATGATTTTACCTTTAGCGGCATCACCGAAAGAAGCAGCATATTCTACTTCAATTTCAATATCCGGGTTTACAGATTTCGCACCCGCAATAAATCCAGATTCGAATTTATTGATTAGCGGTGAATCAATTCCACCAACAAAACCAAGTTTGTTTGTACTCGTTTTATGTGCTGCTGCCACTCCAACTAAGAATGAACCAATATGTTCTTTAAATGTGATACTAACACCATTTGGAGCGTCAATCATATCATCAACTAAAGCGAAGTTAGTGTCTGGATTTTGATCAGCAATTTTTTGTAAGTCCTCTTTCAATTCAAAACCTATACCAAAAATTAGATCATACTCATCACGCACTAGACGGCTAAGGTTTGGAATATATTCAGATTTATCATTTGATTGAGCATAATCGAAGCCTTCTCCTTTAGAAAAACCGTTTTCCTCTCCCCATGCTTTCAATCCTTCCCAAGCAGACTGGTTGAACGACTTATCGTCAACTCCACCAATATCTGTTACCATGGCTGCACTGAAATCACCAGCTTCTTCTTCATTAGCTGCACCGTCGCCATTGTTACCTTCGTTGGCGTTATCTTCATCTTCAGCACCGCCACAAGCTGCTAATAACATTCCTAGACTTAATAATAATGCGAATAATAATGTAAACTTTTTCAATGTAATTGCCTCCTTTTAATCTAATTCCCTATTATCTTGTGATAAATAAAACTTCGTATTCTTCCTCTGTTGCAATCACCTCCTAAAATGAATGATAGAAATCGATTACAAGCGCTTTCTTAAAACGTAAAAACTAAATACATCAGAACGGAAGTAGTTAGATGAATATAAAACTGGTTCATCGTCTTCCGTATAATGCATCTGCTTAAGGAGTAATAAAGGTTGCTCCGGGTTACAATTTAAAATTTTATAAATACGTTCATGATAGCTAATTGGTTCAATGTATGTAACAGCATAAGTGACACGTTTGTTTGCATGTTCTTCCATTAATTTAAATAATGAATCTTCATTCTTCAATTGATCTAGAGGAATGTACCCTTCTGGAACCTTATCAATACAAAAAACAACCGGATGGTCATCAGCAGTACGTACTCTTTCAATCATTGCAAGTGTTTTAATATTTTTTGGCGAAAATGTAATTCGTTCTTCTTCTGTTGGATCGACAATATCAGTTGATAAATAATAAGATCCAGGGTTCTTTCCGAATTGTTCAATCATATCTGTAACACTTGTTAACTGTTCAATCCCTGATGAAAACATTGGTTTTTGATTTACAAATGTTCCTACACCATGTCGTCTAGTTACTACATTATCTTCTTCCAGAATTCGTAAAGCTTCTCTTAACGTGGCTCTTGATACCCCTAAGTTTTTGGCTAATTCAAATTCTGAAGGCAATTTTTGTTTTGCTTTATAGGAACCGTTTTCAATATCACGTTTAATTTCATCTATAACTTGGAGATATAAGTGACGTGAATCGGCCTTGATCGACATGAAATCCCCCCTAATTACATTTGTATATTTCCAGAGAGATCTGACCTCTGACGTTTGACTATTTTTGCCTCAATAAGCATATCATTTTTCTAGTAATAAATAAATAGTTAAATGACAAATTTCTCTATAAATTCATAAAAAAATGTCGTAATTTGTAGGAGAATATTCATAAAAAATGGACAATTAAAATCTGAATGAGTTATTCAAATTAACTGTCCATTTCTATATTCTTATTAGAATTCACATTAATACTCGTAACTATGAGGACTTCTCTTCACTTACCTGAGAGACTAATACCGTTCTTGGTTTACTTCCTTCATAAGGTCCTACAATTCCTCGATCCTCCATCGCATCAATTAGCCTTGCAGCCCTCGTATATCCAATTCTAAATCTACGTTGTAGCATGGAGACGCTTGCACTCTGCATTTCAATAATCATCTGTACTGCGTCATCATATAATTCATCGTCGACTTCCATTTGCGTTTCACTTACATCTTCAGGTATCATTTCCTCTTGATACGATGCTTTTTGTTGTTCAATACAATGATCAACAATTCTTTCCACTTCTTCATCTGAAAGAAATGCCCCTTGTACACGTGTAGGTTTAGAAGCACCAACTGGTACAAATAGCATATCTCCCCGCCCTAATAATTTCTCAGCTCCTCCGGAATCTAAGATTGTCCGAGAATCTGTAGCTGATGAAACGCTAAATGCTATTCTAGATGGAATATTGGCTTTAATAACACCAGTAATGACATCTACTGAAGGACGCTGTGTAGCAATAATTAAATGAATTCCTGCAGCACGCGCCATTTGAGCAAGTCTCGTAATGGAATCTTCCACATCACTAGAAGCAACCATCATGAGGTCGGCTAACTCATCAACGAGAACAACAATGTAAGGTAGATTAGGTTGAGCCTCAGATTCCTCGGCTGTTTGATTATATTTGCGAATATATTCGTTATAACCTTCAATGTTTCGAGTTCCTGTATCTGAAAATAACTCATATCTTCTTTCCATCTCAGCAACTACTTTTTTCAATGCTTGTGATGCTTTCTTAGGATCCGTAACTACAGGTGCAAGAAGGTGTGGGATCCCATTATATACATTTAATTCAACCTTTTTAGGATCTATCATCATCATCTTAACTTCATGTGGTTTTGCACGCATTAAAATGGTAGTTATTATTCCGTTTACACAAACACTTTTCCCACTACCCGTTGCCCCAGCAATTAGTAAATGTGGCATTTTATTTAATTCTGCTACCACGGCATCACCAGAGATGTCTCGACCTAATGCGAATAATAGCTTAGATGACTGGTTGTGCACAATACTATCTAGTACCTCTCTTAAAGAAACCATAGCAACTTCATTATTGGGAACCTCAATTCCGACAGCAGATTTACCTGGTATCGGTGCCTCAATTCGAATATCCTTTGCAGCTAGTGCAAGTGCCAAATCATCATGTAAATTAACTATTTTACTAACCTTTACTCCAGCTTCTGGATAAACTTCATATTTCGTAACAGCAGGTCCAACATTTACCTTTGTTACTCTCGCCTTTACTCCAAAACTATGAAATGTTTTTTCCAACTTTTTTACTGTTGCTTGAATTTGCGACTTCTCCTGGTGCTGTGAGTTCACTGTTGGTTCAGCTAATAATGTTGGCGACGGGAGGATATATTCATAGTTTTCAGGTTCCGTCATTGGTAGATTTTGTAGTAACCCCTCGTCCAATGCATCACTTTCCGTATCACTCTTATTATTTTCATCCACTGCTTCTTTAGGACCAGTTTGGTTGTTACTATCAAACGCATAGGTTACATCTGGAAAATCCTGAATATCTGGTTCCGTAGATGTAATCTGTTCTTGCTCCATAAAATCTTTTACATCAATCTCTGTATCTATTTCTTTCTTTTTGCTACGAGACTCCTGCCACTTGTCTTTTAGTTTATGTACGAGTTCTTTCCATTTTTTCATCGTTTGAGAGAAAAAGTCTCCTATTGAAAACTCTGTAAGAAAAATGAGTCCAATAATTAGAGAAAAGAAAACAATTATTCCTGCTCCAACTGATGAAAATAAATAGTAACAAAAGGCAAACATAAACGCTCCAAGCATGCCCCCACCAGTTTGAGCTGCTGTACCTTGTCCATTGATGAAAGCGAAAAAGTTATTCCAAGTAGCTTTAATAATTGATGTATCTGTAGAAGTAACCATTAAACTCTCCATCGTCTGTATATGTGTTAAAAGTAAAATACCAACAAAGAAAATATAGAACCCTATCATTTTCTTATGGCCAAAGTTTGGATAACGCCGCTTCACAACTAGAATAACGCCAGTAATTAGTAGAAATATAGATGCAACAAAATACCAGATCCCTAAAACGAATCTAAAAATATGTTCTAGTCCACCTGGGATAGCACCATCACTAATGACACTAGCACCACTTCCGAAAATAGCTAGAAATATAAATAAGAGTCCCAACAACTCAAATTTAACTTGTTTTTTCAATTTGCTTTTTCTTTTTTTTCGTTTTTTAGCCATAATTTCACCTCTGTTATAGTCGAACAGTATATAGAGCAGAGTAAACCCTTACCAGGAAATAGGCAAGGGTTTACTCTTAGTAGTCATTATTTTTAGTATAACATATATTCTTCTTTTAATAATACTTGAGAAATAACTTTTCCTTATTTTAATAATGTACCAGGTGTGTAATTAGCATCTAAAAAATCCTGGGGGTTTGTAGATAACAATTGAAGTAATTGATACGTACCGTCATTGTTTCTTTCTACAAAAACTTGCTTCCCGTTATAGGAAATACATTCTCGGTTATTACTCTCTCCAGGATCATGAGGGAAAATATCTGATTCAGATAACGGTGTATATAAAATCATTGGATAACCTCCTGCTGGCTACTTTTTGTACTATTAATTAGTTCATTGACCTTTTCCATGGCTTCTTTAACACCACCAACGCCATCAATTAACCCAAAATCAACAGCATCATTACCCACAACATTCGTTCCGATATCCCGTGTTAAATTTCCTTTAGCAAACATTAAATCTTTAAATTTTTCCTCTTTAATATTGGAGTGACTTATAACAAAATTTATCACTCTTTCTTGCATCTTGTCCAAATACTCAAATGTCTGTGGAACACCTATAACAAGACCAGTTAATCGAACAGGATGTATTGTCATGGTTGCTGTAGGAACGATGAATGAATGATTAGCTGAAACTGCAATTGGTACCCCTATAGAATGACCTCCACCTAATACGATAGAAACGGTTGGTTTGGATAAAGATGAAATCATTTCAGATAGGGCTAGTCCCGCTTCAACATCTCCACCTACCGTGTTGAGCAATATTACCAAACCCTCTATTTTAGGGTTTTGTTCAATTGCAACTAATTGAGGTAGTAAATGCTCATACTTGGTAGTTTTATTTTGTGGAGGTAGTTGAATATGACCTTCAATTTGTCCAACTATCGATAGTACATGTATATTAGAATCAGGTGCCTGTGGTACATTAGTTTGTCCTAATGATTGTATCTTTTGCACCAAAGATGATGGGTTTGATGATTGATCCTCTTGTGGTTTAGTTTCTTTTTTTTCCATGTCTTTGTCCATAAAACGACACTCCCTTTTACGTTATAAAAGTAGTATTATCGTAAAATGTTCAATACATGCATAAAAGAAAGATATCGGTAACTAACCGATATCTTTTCTTATCCTTTTATTCTAAAATATCTTTTAATTCGTTTACTTCTTCTTCCGTTAACGGCACCAATGGTAATCGTACACCACCAACATCTAATCCTTTAAGACGTAATGCCGTCTTTACAGGAGTTGGCGACGGTGAACGGAATAAGCTGTTCATTATTGGTAATAATTTACGGTGCAGTGTCGCAGCTTCCTTATTATCACCAGCGAGGAAAGAATTAATCATTGTCTGCATTTCAGTTCCAATTATATGAGAAGCAACAGATACAACTCCATCAGCACCAACAGCTAACATTGGGAGAGTTAAACCGTCATCACCAGAGTATAAAGTAAAGTCGTCATCTGTTTTTTCAATTATTTCAGCAACTTGATCTAAATCACCACTTGCTTCTTTTACAGATACAATATTGTCTATTTTACTTAGACGAATAATTGTTTCAGCAGACATTTTCACCACAGATCTCCCTGGGATATTATAGAGCATAACTGGTAATGTAGTTTCTTTTGCTACCGAAAGAAAATGCTCATACAAACCACGTTGGTTAGGCTTATTATAGTATGGTGCAACCAACATAACTCCATCAACACCACATTCTTGTGCTTTTTTCGTTAATGCAATGGAAGCTGCGGTATTATTGCTACCAGTTCCAGCAATTACTGGCACCCTTTTATTAACAACGTCTACAACATGTTTAAATAATTTCACTTTCTCATCCGTTGACAAAGTTGGAGATTCACCTGTTGTACCGGCAATTACTAGACCATCTGTTCCATTTTCTAATAAATGTTCAACTAATTCACTTGTTTTTTCTAAATCAATATTACCGTCCTGTTCAAAGGGTGTAATCATTGCTGTAAGAACCTTACCGAAATCCATTTACATTCACCTTTCTATTATAAAATCCTGAACTTTCATATTTATTTTACTCAACTTGAATACATCGTGCAAAGCATTTACAGCAGTAATAAGGTCTTTTTCATGAATAAGAACCCAGATTGTTGTATGACTATCTGCAGATTGTAGGATTTGCACTCCTTCGTTTGTTAACGCCTTAACAATTTGAGAAGCAATGCCAGGAATCCCAGTCATACCTGCACCAACCACAGACACCTTGGCACAATTTGCTGTAACCTCAGGATGGAAGCCGAGCATTTCCAATACCTCTACCGCTCGATTCGCTAACATATTTGGAACGGTATAAATAACACCAGTTGGTGAAATATTTATAAAATCAACAGATATACCTGCATCAGCCATTGATTTGAAAACTTCCGATTGATAACGATAAGCTTCCTCTTTTGTATGAACTTTTAATTGCGTGATGGATGACATGTGTGCAATTCCAGTTACAGGCCGATCTGAAATCTCCTGATCAAATTGTTTTGTTCTTGAACCGGTGACAAGTGTTCCACCATCTTGAGCATAAGTAGACCTGACCCGAATCGGGATTTTCGCCTGCATTGCGATCTCCACAGCCCTTGGGTGTATAACTTTTGCACCTTGATACGCCAAGTTGCAAATTTCTGTGTACGTTACCACATCTAATGGTTGAGCAGATTTAACTACGCGAGGGTCTGCAGTCATAATCCCATTTACATCCGTGAAAATTTCAACTCTTTCTGCATCTAATGCTGCACCAAGAGCTACCGCAGATGTATCACTTCCACCACGCCCGATAGTTGTAATTTCACCTGTTTCTGTTTGTCCCTGAAACCCTGCTACAACTACAACATCACGTGTTCTCAATTCATTTTGTATGCGTTTTGGATTTACACTTTTTATTTTCGCTCTATTATAATCCATATTTGTTACAAATCCTGCCTGTGATCCCGTTAAAGCAATTGCATCAATATGATTTTTTTGTAATTCATTTGATAGTACTACGGAAGCAATTGTTTCACCACATGACATGAGTAAATCCAATTCTCGTTTGGAATTATAATTTGCAGGAAAGTTTACAAGCTTTAAAAGGGTATCTGTAGCGTATGGATCTGGACTTCTACCTAGTGCAGACACTACGACAACTAGTTTAAGATTATTTGATAGGGCTATTTTTATATGCTTTAATACATGGCATCTACTTTTTTCATTTTGTACAGAAGTCCCGCCAAATTTTTGAACTAATATCTGCACATTATTACACCTCTACCTTAATTTAACTAGATTTTTTAAAGGCTGTTTTTCTGAAAGGTTGTTGCTTTTATCAAGCAAAAGAATCTTAGTAATTTATATAAACTGTGGCATAACTTCGCCCAGAAAACTGCTATGGAAATATACTATACGCTAGAATTAGCAACAAGCTATGCGAAAAGAGCCAAATAAAAAAGAAATTATAACCAATTATTTGCTATTAGTCTTTGGGCAATTTGAACAGAATTCCATGCGGCGCCTTTTATTAAATTATCTGAGACAACCCACAAATGAAAGCCATTTTCGTGATCTAAGTCTTTTCTTACACGACCTACAAAAACTTCTTCCTTATTTGCTGCACTTATTGGTGTTGGATAAGTCTGCGTACGAGGATCATCTTCTAAAATAACACCCTCTGCTTCCCCAAGAACCTTCCACAAATCTTCTACCGACAATCCATCTTTATTTACTTCAATATAAACACTTTCGGCATGGGAAGTGAAAAATGGTAATCTTACGCAAGTTGCTATTACTGCCAATTCCGGTGCATGCATTATCTTTTTTGTCTCATTAATCATCTTCATTTCTTCGAACGTATATCCATTCTCTTGAAATACATCGATTTGTGGTAATGCATTAAAGGCAATCGGATAATGTTTTTTATCTCCCTTTACAGGTAGTATTTCAGCTTGCATTTCTTCCCCATTTAAAAATTGTTTTGATTGCTTTTCTAATTCTACATTTGCTTGATTTCCTGCTCCAGAAACAGCTTGATACGTTGAAACAATTACACGTGATAAACCAAATTTATCTTGGATTGGTTTTAACGCAGTGACCATTTGAATCGTAGAACAATTAGGGTTTGCAATAATACCTTGATGTGTTGCAATATCCGCTTCGTTTACTTCAGGAACAACTAATGGAACGTTTTCATCCATACGATATGCACTCGTATTATCTACAACAACAGCTCCTTGTTTAACTGCTGATGGTGCAAATCGCTTTGACACACTACCTCCAGCAGAGAATAAAGCAATGTCGACACCTTTAAAACTATCATCTGTTGCTTCTTCTACGGTAATTTCTTCATTTTTGAATATCAGTTTTTTACCTGCTGATCGTTTGGAAGAAAGAAGTTTTAATTCATTTATTGGAAAATCTTTTTCCTCTAATAATGTTACAATTTTTTCTCCTACTGCACCTGTTGCTCCAACTACTGCTATATTATACTCTTTTCTTTCAGCCATAGTGCCTACTCCTTTCTCGTACTACAATAAATTGAACCTTCATTCAGTGGGGTGCTAAGTCTACAGAATGTAGGTCATGCAGACGTTGCCACAGGAAGTGGCGGGTTTAGTCTGCGTTTCTCTATCCTCACTGAATTTTGTACCGCAAAGGTATGACCTAAATGCCCTTGAACGAATGGAACATTTATGTTTCCTCAAAGTTCAAAGTCTTGAATTGGGACTTTATTTCACGTTACACGCGAAATAAAACTATAATCTATCATAAATACTAATTTTATCACATTTAGTTTAAATGAGGAACAATTACAGGTTGTAATTGATTTCTATCCAATGCAGCTTCTATTGCTTCTGGTAATAAGTCCATTTTAGCAACGAGTGAGTTTGGCTTTTTATATGGATCATCTTGACCATAAGGTATAAAGTAAATATATTTACTAGCCATTAAGCGCATTAAATTTACACCATTTAAACCTAGTGCATCATTTGTTGAAATACCTAAAACGACTGGATTTTGATTTCGCATAGTAGCTTTTGCTGCCATTAGCGGTGGAGAATCTGTCAAAGCATTGGCCAGCTTACTTAACGAATTACCAGTTAATGGCGCAATTACCATACAATCTAAAGGGTACTTAGGACCTAATGGCTCTGCTTCTGGCATGGTAGATATCACTCGTTTTCCGGTAATTGATTCAATCTTTTCAATGTGATCTTCTGCTTTTCCGAATTTAGTATCTGTATTCCTTACTGTATAGGAAACAATTGGTACAACTTCAGCACCTGTCTCCATAAGTCGTTCTAACTGTGGAAAAACATCATCATACGTGCAATGTGAACCTGTAAAACCAAAGCCAATTCGTTTTCCTTTTAGATTCATACATCTAACTCCTTCCGATCATTTAAAATTTGCGTGATAACATCGGCTAATATTTTTCCAGCCGTTTTTGGCGCAACAATACTAGGCAAACTTCGTGATAAAATTGCCTTTATGCCTCTCTGTTTAGCAAACTCAAAATCTGTTCCACCTGGTTTTGATGCTAAATCAATTATGAAAGCATGTGATGGAAGTTGTTGAATGGAGTCCTTATTAATTATTGGTGCCGGTATTGTATTAATTAAAATGTCACACTGACTCGTGTAATTAGCAAGATCATCTAAAGGAATTGCTGATAGTCCCATTTCTGTTATTCGAGCAATGTCCTTAATACTTCTAGCAGCAACAGATACTTTTGCACCAAGTGCAGAAAATTTATTAGCTACCGTATTGCCAACTCTGCCAAAGCCTGTTACTAATACTCGAGAGGAATGAATCGTGTAATCTGTATGTTCAATCGCCATCATAATAGTTCCTTCTGCAGTTGGAATAGAATTATAAATAGCAACATCATCACGGTCTAATAATGGAATTAACTCGGTATTTGTTTCCGTTGTTACATTCGTTAGATATTCATTTGTAATACCAGTAAAAACTATTGCTGATTGCTTTAAATTCCGAAACCACTCTTTCGTTAATAAGATATCTTGGTCTGAAAAAACGGTCTCAACATTGCCCTCCTTATCAGTCCCAGTTATAGGTAAAATGACAACATCCAACTTACTTAATTCCAGGTCAGCAAAATCCATTTGATTTAATCCCGTAAATCCTTGTTCTAATTTATCATAGCCAATAAGCATAATTTCTGTATCTGGTAACCTTTTTAACTGACGAATGAGTTCCAAATATCTTGCATCTCCACCTATCACTGCTATTAATCGTTTCATTCTTTAAACACCCTCCAAACAACTGTGTATCTTTGTGTTTATACAAAATGGAATAATTTACTCGAAAGATTTTACCACTTCTCAAATAACACTTTCTTTATAGCTTATGTTTGAAGAGCCTATTAGTGAATGGTAGTTAAGAAAAACGACAAAAAAGGCTAGTATCCTTATTACCGGAAACTAGCCTTTTTTGCAAACAGTTGAAAGTTCAACTCCTCCTGAATGACATATTCTCTTTTAAGATTTAGTGAAGTCAGTAAATGTCTCTGTTGGGATTAATCTACATCAATCATGATCATGTCTTCACCAATTTTGGTAATCGAATTCCAATAGATTTTCGTTTCTCCACCTTCTTTTTTTAAGCCGAACCATTTATAATTAGGCAATATAAATGATTCAATTTGACCTGTTCTTTCATCGATTTCTAAATCCGTTTGACCTAATATGCCTAGTCTCGAACCATGTTTGACATTGACAATTTCCTTCCCGCTAATGTCTTTATACCGCATATTTTAGCCTCCATTTACCTTCTTACTTCATGTATATGCAACATAAAAAAAGCCTATGTTTAAACATAGGCAATTTAAGTTAATACTTTTGGGGCAATTAATGCGGTTGATGGAGTGTTATCGAATATTTGCTTTATTACTTCTTGAATGGATGCATGGTTTACCGCATCAATCTCCGTAATCATTTCATCCAATGTACGATGTCGTTTTAACAATAATTCATTCTTCCCGTTACGACTCATTCGACTGTTCGTGCTTTCTAAGCTTAACATTAAACTTCCCTTTAATTGCTCTTTACTATTTTTTAATTCTTTATCAGATAATCCATTAGCTATTAATGTTTCCGTTGTTTTTTCGATCGTATCTTTTAATAAAGATAATTGATCCTTACCTGTTCCAGCATATATGGTGAGCATTCCACTATCCAAGAATGATGAGTGGTATGAAAAAACGGAATAAGCCAAACCTTGTTTTTCTCTTACCTCTTGGAATAACCGTGAACTCATACTTCCTCCTAGGACATTGTTCATAATGACAAGACTGTAAATATTTTCATGACCTACAGCTATTCCATTATATCCAATACATAAATGAGCTTGCTCGGTATCTTTGTTTCGTTCGATATGATTCGCCATAAAAGCAGGCTCAGAAATAGATTGTGGATTATTGGTTGATTCGTAAGCACCAAAATAACTTTCGACCTTACCAATAAATGATTCATCAACATTTCCAGCAACAGAAACAACGACATTTTCTGGTGTATAGCGTTCCTTAATATAGTTTCTAAGCGTTTGAGGCTTAAATGTCTTAAGCTGTTTTTCCGTACCAAGAATTGGGTACCCTAACGGATGTTCACCATAGGAAGCGCGGGCTAAAATATCGTGTACTATATCATCTGGCGTATCTTCATACATTTTTATTTCTTCATAAACAACCTTTTTTTCTCGTTCCATCTCTTCTTCATCAAAAGAAGAATTAAAAAACATATCTGCTAAAATTTCTAATGCGTACTCCTTATGCGTATCAATAACTTTTGCATAGTAACAAGTATATTCCTTGGAAGTGAATGCATTGACTTGGCCACCGATTGAGTCAAATGCTTCCGCAATATCCGTAGCAGATCTTGTCTCTGTACCCTTAAAAAACATATGTTCTAGAAAATGAGAAATACCATTATTAGCTTCATTCTCATTCCTTGATCCAGTTAAGACCCAAATACCGATTGTTACGGATCGAACAGATGGAATATTTTCTAGTACAACTCTAAGACCGTTTTTACTCGTATGTTTTTGTATCAATATGTTGCCTCCTATGTCTTTTAGCTTTCCTTATTCTAAGTATTGATTATCATCTTGACTCATCTAGTAAATCGTCAATTTTACCAATTTTTAAATCTTTTTCTTTAATTTGAGCTATCATTGTAGGAAGTGCATGGACTACAGAAGAAGTTGGATGCATTAAAATAGTTGCTCCTGGATGTATTTTCCCCATTACTCGATTCATCATAACACTAACTGTTGGATTCTTCCAATCAATTGTGTCTACTGTCCATAATATGGTTTCCATGCCTAATTGTTCCGCACTTTTTACAACTTGGTCTGAAAAGCTGCCACTTGGCGGAGCAAACCATTTCGGGCTAGAACCAGTAATCCCTTTTAGTACTTCATTCGTTTTAGATATTTGATCCACTATTTCCTGTTCAGATAATCTTGCCATATCAGGATGATTGTAAGCATGATTACCAATTGTATGGTCTTGTTCATTAATCATTTTGACATAATCTATATTTTCCTTCGCCCATTTACCCTCAATAAAAAATGTTGCTTTAACATTATTTTCTTTTAAGATATTCAATATCTTTGGTATGTATTCCCCTCCCCACGAAACATTGATTAAGAAAGAAACCATATTTTTTTCTGGATGCCCTCTATAAATAGGGGCGGTAGGTAAATCTTCTAGTTTTACTTCCGGAGGTATTTGGTCGTAAACGAGTAACTTATCATTATATTTGCCTTTCTTTTTCATTTGTTTATAGGACCGATCAATATTGACTGTTAGACCATTTCTTCCGGGAGTTTTTTTCCAAACATCATCGATATAGGCATCTTGTGGTTCCTGATTTAATTCACTACTTTTCTCTTGAATTTCTTGATATAACGCGTCATTTTTTGATACTTCCATGACAGAACCGGTATGAATGTGATTAGATGAAGTAAACGGATTGGTTTCAGGATGAAAACTAAGCATAACTATTATAATAAAAACACAAAGGTTTATAAAATCTTTGTATTTATACATGCGATATCCCTCCTCTATTCAATTATATGAACACAAAGGACAAGTTATGAAAGAGAGGGTATATTTTTAAAAATAGTGGGGACTCATCGACTTCGCTTGAAATGGCAGTTATAGGAGAGTACGTGGAGTAGTTTATTTCATAATATAACCTTCATTCTATCCATTTCTCTACATGGCCACTTCACGTTAGCCATGGAAAGTCACGCCCTGTAGATTTCACGTTGCTGTAACTTCGCATTTTACATCAACTACTAATAAGATTTTTTTACTTGAAATAACGACACAACCTTTTAATACCTTAAAAACAGCCGTAAAAATAAAAAAGAAACTGGGGTTCCAGCTTCTTGTCTTTCCCTATATTATGATTTTAGTTTTTCTGCTTTTTCTTTCTCCTCTTTTAAAACCGCTTTACGAGAAAGATTTACTCGTCCTTGGTTGTCAACTTCTTTCACTTTGACCATAATTTGATCGCCAATCTTAACAACATCTTCGACTTTATTCGTTCTTTCTTCGGCTAATTCAGAAATATGAACTAAGCCATCTTTTCCTTTAAATAGCTCTACGAAAGCTCCAAATTTCTCAATTCGTTTTACTGTACCTAAGTACATTTGACCTACTTCCACTTCGCGAACTAGATCTTCAATTATTTTCTTCGCTTGTTGATTCATTGCTGGATCAGTTGAAGAAATAAACACACTACCATCTTGCTCAATATCAATCTTCACACCTGTTTCTTCAATAATCTTATTAATTTGTTTACCACTTGGCCCAATTACATCACGGATCTTATCCGGATTTATCGACATTGTCATAATTTTAGGAGCGTATTGCGATAGTTCTTGTTTTGGTTCCTTAATGGTTGCAAGCATAGAATCTAGTATTTGCATACGACCCTTTTTCGCTTGAACAAGCGCTTCTTCAAGGATTTCTCTCGACAAACCATCAATCTTAATATCCATTTGTAAAGCAGTTACACCTTTTTCAGTTCCAGCAACTTTAAAGTCCATATCTCCAAGTGCATCTTCCATCCCTTGGATATCTGTTAGGATTGTATAATCCTCACCAGATTTAACGAGACCCATGGCAATACCTGCAACTGGAGATGTAATCGGTACACCTGCATCCATCATAGCTAATGTACTCGCGCAAATGCTGGCTTGAGATGTTGAACCATTAGATTCTAATACTTCAGAAACTAACCGAATTGTATATGGAAAATCTTTTTCAGATGGTATTACTTTTTCCAAAGCTCGCTCTCCTAGTGCACCATGACCAATTTCACGGCGTCCAGGTCCTCTTATTGGTCCTGTTTCACCAACACTATATTGCGGGAAGTTGTAATGATGCATAAATCGTTTGGATTCTTCTAAATCCAAGCCATCTAATATTTGTACATCCCCTAATGCACCAAGCGTACATATACTTAAAGCTTGTGTTTGTCCTCTTGTAAATAAACCTGAACCATGTGTTCGTGGTAAAACGTTAATACGTGAAGAAAGCGCCCGTATTTCATCAGGTTTACGACCGTCGGGACGTAATTTTTCTTTTGTTATTAGGCGACGTACTTCTTCCTTAATCATTTTATCTAATACTGATTTCACTCGCTTAATAACATCCGGTTCTTCTTCTTCATATGCTACAAGTACGTCTTCTTTAACTTGGCTGATTGCATCTTCTCTCGCGTGTTTTTCTTTTACTTGAATTGCTTGTACTAATTTATCTTTTGCTTCTTTTTCAACTTTTGATACCAAGTCTTCTTCAAGTGAAAATAATGTAACTTCTGATTTTTCTTGTCCGATTGCTTGGACAATTTCCTCTTGAAAAGCAACTAACCGTTTGATTTCTTCATGACCAAACATGATTGCTTCAAGCATCGTTTCTTCTGGTACTTCATCGGCACCAGCCTCAACCATGTTTATTGCATCTTTAGTACCTGCTACAGTTAATTCAATATCACTTTGTTCTTCTTGTTCAATAGTAGGGTTAATAACAAATTCACCATTAACTCGACCAACTTGAACTCCTGCAATTGGTTCCTCAAAAGGAATGTCTGAAATACTTAATGCAATGGAGGATCCTATCATTGCAGCTATTTCAGATGAACAATCTTGATCAACACTCATTACCGTGCTAATTACTTGAATTTCATTACGAAAACCATCTGGAAATAATGGACGTATCGGTCGATCAATTAAACGTGATGCCAATATTGCTTTTTCACTCGGTCTTCCTTCACGCTTAATAAATCCTCCTGGAATTTTCCCAACCGCATATAATCGTTCCTCATAATTAACCGTTAACGGAAAAAAGGGAAGATCTTTTGGTTCTTTTGATGCTGTGGCTACAGATAACACGGATGTATCACCATAACGAACCATACATGCACCATTTGCCTGTTTTGCTAATTCTCCAGTTTCAACGATAAAAGGTTTACCGGCGATTTCGGTGGAGAATATTTGTTTTTCTTCTGCCATTAGTAGTTGTACTCCTTTCAATAATCATTCTAGTATCTATTTTATAGTTTATCAGCAGTAAAGTAAATTTTATGTACATAAAACCTGCATATTTCTATACAGATATGAAAAAAAGCAGGATTACTCCTGCTTTTAAGCTTATCTACGTAAGCCAAGCTTTTTGATTAATTCACGATAGCGAGTAACGTCTTTGTTACGTAAGTAGTTCAGTAAATTACGACGTTTACCTACCATTTTCAAAAGACCACGACGTGAATGATGATCTTTTTTATGAACACGTAAATGTTCGTTTAAAGTTGTGATTTCTTCCGTAAGTACAGCAATCTGTACTTCTGGAGAACCAGTATCACTTTCGTGAACTTTGTATTCATTAATAATTTCATTCTTACGTTCTTTTGTAATAGCCATTCGGCCCACCTCCTATAATTTAAATATCCCCTGTCCCCTAGCAAACGTCGGAGTTACGTTTTGCCAAGCGAAGGTTATAACTTTTATATCGTACATCTTTTCGCGTAAAAATGCAAGGAAAAAACTATAATTTCACGTTATTTATCTGTAACGTGAAAATAATTTCGAATAACTCTTTCATCTTCTTTTATCTGGTCAATAAGTCCTTTAACACTATCAAACTTCTCTTCTTCTCGTATAAATGTATACCATTGTACGGTTAATTCTTCCCCATACAAATCGTTCTGAAAATCAAAAATATTCACTTCGAATGATAAGTCCAGACGATCTTCCGTGAAAGTTGGATTTATACCAAGACTTGCCATTCCTTCATAAATGGAATTATGATATACGATTTTTACCGCATAGATACCTGGTTTAGGTAGTAGTGCATCCGGATCAATTTGAATATTAGCTGTTGGATACCCTAATTCTCTTCCTCTTTTTTCACCTTCAATTACCTTACCTGTAATAGTTAAAGGTCTATCTAAAAGATGATGTACTTTTTCTACATTACCATCTTGAAGAAGGTTGCGAATCCTTGTAGAACTTATTTTTTCACCCTCATCTAATACTTTATCAATTGTCGTGTGAGTAAATAAACCTCTAGCATGTTCTTCTATACTGTTCATATTTCCTTGGCCTTTATGACCATAAGAAAAGTCAAATCCTGCCACTACATGTTTCATATTCAATCCAATGATGAAATGATCAATAAATTCTTGTGGTGATAAAGCAGAGAGTTCTTTATTAAAGGTAATAATATAAAGGCGATCTACTCCCATTTGTGAAAGTACTTTTATTTTCTCTTTCATTGGCGTTATATACTTAACGTGCTTATTATCTTTTTTTAATACTACGGATGGATGTGGATGAAATGAAATGACAGCACTTTCCATATCATTATTATTAGCATGTTGAATCGCTGTATTTATAACTCGTTGATGCCCTTTATGTATTCCATCAAAAAATCCGGTCGCAGCAACCGTATCCGGTAATTCGCCCTTTAATAAGCTATGAGGATAAGTTAATTCAATCGTTCTCATTATTTGTCACCTACACTTTTATTCATTCATGAAAGACACGAATTGGTTTTATTTCATCGTGATTATTCGGGTGGATTTGATAGATTGCTAATAATTGCTCTCCGTGTATGACTACAAACGGATCTGTAGATGTAATAAATTCAGGTCTTGCCAATTTTTGTCCTACAAGGACTTTTCTTTTCGTTTGTGCGTCAACTTGGAGTGTATCCAAATGGTTTACTCCATTTATCATTGGCATCAACAGATCCAATTGATTTCCCTGGTCCACTGCATCTTCAATCGTCTGAAAATCAACTGTATTGTGTCTTGTAAATGAACCAGTTGTTATTCGGATTAAATCAGACATATGTGCAGGATATCCAAGTTTTTTTCCTATATCTACACATAATGTTCGGATATATGTACCCTTAGCGCAAACTACTTCCATCCGGATATATCTGTTATTATTTTTCTCATCGGGTAAGCGCTTTATATCGTAGATAGTAACCTTTCTTTTCGGTCGTTCCACAAATTGATTTGCTCTAGCATATTCATATAATTTCTTTCCATTAACTTTTACCGCTGAGTACATTGGTGGTATTTGTTCGATCTCACCCTGAAAAGATTGTAACACGTTTTCGATTTTCTGTTTAGATGGAACTTCATGTACCTCCACTTGTTCAACTACATCACCGTGACTATCCTCTGTTTCTGTAGAAATTCCAAGCATAACTTCTGCAATGTAAACCTTTTTCGTGTCTGTTAGAAATGGTACAATTTTCGTTGCTTGACCAATACAAATCGGTAATACTCCTTCAACTTCAGGATCTAAGGTACCAGTATGTCCGACTTTTTTCGTTCTAAATAACTTCCTAACTCGCATAACACAATCATGCGATGTCATTCCTCTAGGCTTCCAAAGTGCTAAAATACCATCCATTTTTTTGAATCACCGTCCTATGTTTTGGCAAGGAAAAATCTGACTCATTTTATAGGTACATTATGAGCCAGATTTTTATTTACATTTATTTATTTAAGTCACGAAGAATTGTTTCGATTCGATTACCCTGTTCTAAAGCCTCATCAAATTCAAAAGTCAGTTCAGGTGTTTTACGCAACCGAATTCTAGATCCTATTTCTGAGCGGATAAAACCTTTTGCTTTAGCGAGACCTAATAAAGTATCGTGTTTCTTTTTTTCATCGCCAAGTACAGAAATATAAATTGTCGCTTGTTGCAAATCACCAGTTACTTCGACATCTGTAACAGTCACAAATCCAACTCTTGGGTCTTTTATTTTACGAGTTAAAATTTCCCCTAGTTCTTTTTTCATTTGTTCTGCAACACGATTTGCACGTAAATTACTCATTTCTATCACCTCTTCATAAAGTGAAACTTCAATCAGTGGGGCTCTTTCAACCCACTGATTGTTAGTTGAACCAATCGGACATTTACTGGCAGTTGACCTTCCACTTTTCCTGCTTGAATATACCTCTAATAGTGAAGTGGAGGTCTTACTGCCAGTTACATGCGGGATAAAGTGAAACTTCAATCAGTGGGGGTTCTTTCAACCCACTGATTGTTAGTACCGCAAGGGTATGACCTAAAGGCCCTTGAACCAATCGGACATTTGACTTTCAGTTGATCTTCCACTTTTCCCGCTTGGATATACCCCGTAATCGTGAAGTGGAGGTCTTACTGCCAGTTACATGCGGGATAAAAAGAATATCCATGCTCTGTAAAAGAGATATTTTAAAGTTGCTCAACATTCGTTAGCGTACGTTCTAATTCCGAGTACGTATCAATAACACGTAAGACCTCCTGAATAACCTTTTCACTGTGTTTTTTATCATTAGATATCGTAACAATACCTAGTTTCGTGCGTTGCCACAAATCATGATAATCCAGTTCGGTAACAGCTACATTAAAATCATGGCGTAATTTAGCCATAATCCGCTTCAGAATTGAGCGTTTTTGCTTGAGGGAATGTCCTTCATACATCATACATTCCACTTCTGCATAGATAATCATTTCCGTTCAATTTCCTCCATGACAAATGCTTCAAGAATATCTCCTTCTTTAATGTCATTAAAGTTTTTGATCGTTATACCACACTCATAATTGGTTGCAACCTCTTTCACATCATCTTTAAAGCGTTTTAGGGCATCAATTTCACCTTCAAACTGAACAACACCATTACGTATTAGACGTACTCCAGCTTCTCGAGTGATTTTACCTTCAGTTACATAGCTACCAGCAATTGTTCCAATTTTAGATACTTTAAATATTTCGCGAACTTCCGCTTGACCAATAACTTTTTCTTCAAACTCTGGATCAAGCATCCCTTTCATTGCAGCTTCTATTTCTTCAATTGCTTTGTATATGACACGGTGTAATCGTACATCCACTTTTTCAGAGTCAGCTGCTTTTTTAGCATTTGCATCTGGTCGTACATTAAACCCAATTACAATTGCGTTGGATGCAGAAGCTAAAATAATATCAGATTCTGTAATTGCTCCTACGCCAGTATGGATAATTTTTATTTTTACACCTTCAACATCAATTTTTTGTAATGAAGATGCCAATGCTTCTGCAGACCCTTGTACGTCTGATTTTAGGATTACATTAATTTCTTTCATTTCACCTTGTTTAATTTGTTCAAATAAATCATCTAGACTTACTTTCGTTTGTTCGCCGCGATTTTCTTGTATTTGTTTCTGTTGACGAGCTTCCCCAATTTGACGGGCTTTCTTCTCATCATTAAATACTAAGAACTGATCTCCAGCTTGAGGCACATCATTTAACCCAGTAATTTCCACTGGGGTAGATGGTCCTGCTTCCTTAACACGTTGACCTAAATCATTAACCATTGCACGCACACGACCAAACGTATTACCAACAACAATGGAGTCACCCACGCGCAATGTTCCATTTTGCACTAATAGTGTTGCTACAGAACCGCGTCCCTTATCAAGTTCCGCTTCAATAACCGTACCAAACGCATTTTTATTTGGATCTGCTTTTAATTCTTCAACCTCACCTACAAGAAGGATCATTTCTAGTAAATCATCAATACCTTCATTTTGGAGAGCAGACAATTGAACAAATATAGTACTTCCGCCCCAATCCTCAGGAATTAACTCATACTCTGTTAATTCTTGCATAACACGATCAGGATTTGCTCCTTCTTTATCAACTTTATTAACCGCTACAATAATTGGAACTTCAGCAGCTTTTGCATGATTGATCGCTTCCACTGTTTGTGGCATAACACCGTCATCTGCAGCTACAACTAAAATAGCAATATCCGTAACTTGTGCTCCACGTGATCTCATACTTGTGAATGCTGCGTGCCCAGGCGTATCTAAGAATGTAATCCTTTTACCTTCATTTTCTATTTGATAGGCACCGATATGTTGGGTAATCCCACCAGCTTCACCTTCCGTTACTTTCGTATGTCTAATAGCATCTAGTAACGTCGTTTTACCATGGTCAACATGACCCATAATAGTTACAACTGAAGGTCTTTCTTGAAGGTCTGAAACGTCATCTTCTTGAATATACTTATCAAAATCAGTATCTTCTAAGATAATTTCCTTTTCAACCGAAACATCAAATTCAGTGCAAATCAATTCTATTGCATCATCATCTAAATCCTGATTTTTCGTTGCCATTACACCTAAGAACATTAACTTCTTAATAATTTCGGACGATTCTTTATTAAGTTTTGCCGCTAAATCGCTAACTGTTAATGTCCCACTGTATTTAATTTCTTTCGGTGTTTCCTTCACCACTGGTTGTTGCTTTTGATTAGAAGTAGGTCTGTTCTTATTCCCTTTTTGGTGTTTCTTATTTTTATCAGGACGGTTTTGACCTTTATTTTTTTGACCATGATTTTGATTACCTTTAGAATTACCTTTATTATTTCTACTCTGGTCATTTTTATTTGTTTCCGTTTGATTCGATTGTTGTTTCTTCGTATTATTATTCTTTGGTTTTTCTCCAGATTGAGAGCTGGTATCCTTTTTTTGTTTTGGACTAAACTTCTCATCTAATTTCGAAATTGCATCTGTTGAGATTGTTGACATGTGATTTGAAACTTCCACATTCAATTCTTTTAAATGGTTAATAACATCTTTACTACTCGTGTTTTTTTGTTTTGCATATTCATATACACGCATTTTACTCATACGTTCACCCCCGAATTTATTTACCCGAGTAACGATTTAATCTTAGCCGCGAAACCTTCATCTAAAATCGCAATGGCTACTCTCTGGGATTTTCCAATAGCATTTGATAATGTTTCCCGATCATCAACGATGATATATGGAACATCATATGTGTTACATTTATTTGTTAATTTCTTATGTGTTTGTGGACCAATATCGTTAGCTATTAACACTAATTTAGCACGGTTTTTCTGAATATCTTTTACAATCGTTTCTTCACCAAGTGAGCATTTCCTGGCACGGTATGCAAGTCCGATCATATTTAAATACTTATTTTTCATGATTCTCACCTAGAATTAGTTCACGTAACTCATCATAAATGGACGGTTCGATTTGGGCATTAAGTTGACGACTTAAGACGCCAGTTTTTTCGGCTTTATTTATTGCATCTATCTCTTTTGATAAATACGCACCACGACCATTTTTCTTGCCAGAAGAGTCAACAAAGACCTCTCCCTCTTTGTTACGAACCACACGAATTAATTCTTTCTTTTGTTTCATTTCGTTTGTAACGATACATTTGCGCTCAGGTACTTTTCTTTTTTGAACCATTAAAAATACCTCCTACTCAAATAAATCTTCTTCATCTTCAATCTTTGTAGAAGTAGTTTCTTTTTCTGTCAACAAGCCTTCTTCACGAGCTTCAGTCTCACTTTTAATATCAATTTTCCACCCTGTCAATTTAGCTGCTAATCGAGCGTTTTGACCACGTTTTCCAATCGCTAATGATAGCTGATAATCAGGCACAATCACTGTAGTTGATTTCTCTTCTTCATTTACTAATACATCAACTACTTTAGAAGGACTTAAAGCATTAGATACATATACCACTGGATCTTCAGACCATTCCACAATGTCTATTTTTTCACCTTTAAGTTCATTGACAATTGCTTGCACACGTTGTCCTTTTTGTCCAACACACGAACCTACAGGATCGATTTCTGGATCTGGAGCATATACAGAAATTTTGGAACGATCCCCAGCTTCTCGTGCTACTGATTTAATCTCAACAATTCCATCGAAGATTTCCGGAACTTCCATCTCAAATAGTCTTTTTAATAATCCAGGATGAGATCTAGAAATATAAATTTGTGGACCTTTACTTGTATTTTCAACTTTTGTCACAAAAACTTTAATGCGATCATGGATATGGTATTCTTCTGTTGGCATTTGTTCAGCTTCCGCTAACTTTGCTTCAATCTTCCCTAAGTTGACATATACAAAACGGTGATCCTTGCGTTGGATAATACCAGTCATAACATCCTCTTCACGATCAGCATATTCCCCAAAAATCACACCCCGCTCTGCCTCTCTAACACGTTGTGTTACAACTTGTTTGGCTGCTTGAGCAGCAATTCTACCGAAATCCTTTGGTGTAACTTCTACTTCAATAATGTCTTCAAGTTCGTAATTGGGATCAATTTTTTTCGCTTCATCTAATGAAATTTCTTGTTGATTATCCTCTACTTCGTCTACAACAGTTTTCCGAGAAAAGACTCGCATTGTCCCTGCGTTTTCATCTAAATCAACACGTACATTCGTAGCTGACTTAAAGTTCTTTTTATAAGCTGAAATTAACGCCGCTTCTAATGCTTCCAATAATACATCTTTGTCAATACCCTTTTCTTTTCCTAAATGTTCAATAGCGTCAAACAACTGACTGCTCACTTTCCTTTTCCCCCTTTATAATGAAACTGCTCGTCTTGCCTTAGCGATTTTCTCAAATGGTATTTCTACTTGTTTTTTTTGTGTTTTTACCTTATATTCAACGGTTGCAACATCATTGCTAAACGCTTTTAAAATGCCTTGATACTCTTTTTCTCCATCAATTGGTTCATACAATTTGATATATACATTTTGGTCTTTATTGCTAGCAAAATCTTCTTTTGTCTTTAAAGGACGTTCCACACCTGGAGATGAAACTTCCAAAAAATAGGCTTCTTTAATGGGGTCGACTTCATCCAACTTCTCACTCAATTGTTCAGAGACTTCACCACATTCTGTGATATCAACGCCGCCTGCTTTATCAATATAAACTCTTAAGAACCAATTTTTACCCTCTTTAACATACTCGACATCTACTAACTCTAAGTTTTTATTCGTTAAAATAGGCTTTACTAATTCCTCGGTTGTTTGAATAACTTGAGAACTCAATTTTAATCCTCCTTTACATCAGTTAAAATACTTCTTCTTATTATGGACAAACAAAGCCATTTTCATATCTTTATGTACATCCTAGCTCAAATTCAATATAAAACCCTTGCCGAGTAAAGTGGCAAGGGAATACGACAAAAGATGATTGTTGTATGAAAGAAAGAGTGGGGAATGCCCACTCTTGTAAACGTTCATATCAATACGTTTATAATATACCATAAGATATAAAATTGTGCAACAAATTAGCATGACTTATAACTAGTCAGTTATCTCTTCTAAATGTATGTTCCGCTCAGTTGAGATATCTGATTTCAAATAATCTCTTATAGCCACTTGTAACGAAGCTTTTATATCGGCTCTTGAACCAAATGTAATGTCTAAATTCACCATATTTCTAACAACCTCAGGTCTAAGACCAGTAAGAACTGATTTTGCCCCCATCATGGATACACCATCAAGTAATTTAATAAAATGTTTGATTGCATCACTATCCATTTCAGCAATTCCTGAAAGGTCTAGAATTAATGTTTCAATGCGTAACTTTCCTATCTCGAATAATACTTTTTCTTCAATAGTATTTGCTCTATTTGTATCAATTGTACCAATTAATGGTAGGATACAAACGGAAGAAGTTATAGGAATAATTGGTACAGATAGATTATCAACTAATTTTTGTTGTGATTCAATTAGTTCATCTTTGTATTTTGAGTAATGAATAAAAAATCCATTTAAGAACAAATCGATCAGACCATTTATCTTACTTTCTAATTGATAAAAATCTTCATTAGAATTATTTTTTTCGCTCAACGTATTGTATTCACGTAAAAACTTCCAAAGAGTTCGACGAATAGCTTGAAGCCATTCTAATTTAAATGCTAATGTAAGCGAGTACTTTGCCCATAATATTCCCTCTTGCTTAGCAAAATCCTTCACTTCCTGCACATCTTCTTCCACTATATGTAATACTAGTTTATGTGCATTTTGAAGTAAGTTGATGTTTCCAATCAAATGGATTTCATCTATTTTATCCTTGACGTTTACCGCTTCATTTAATACATTTTCTTCAAAGACTCTCCTATTCATAACTAAACATTCCCGAATATCCATACCATTATTAAATATTAGCTTCAAATGTAAATCACTTCCTTACTATATCGATAAGTAATAATTACAATGATTATGAATCTTATTATAGCATAGTGCACAATATCCAATCCAAGACTTAGATTTGATAAAATGTCAAAAAGCACTAACATCTGTCAGTGCTTTTTTGTAGTCTAGGTTAAAATTTAATGCCTGTGGGTACTTCTTGGCAGGAACAACCACGTCCAACTCCAACGGACAGGACGTCCTAATGTCGATGATGACACAGGATAAGAGGAAACCTGCTGAGAGTATCATCGTACGCGGAAAAAGCGATTTGCTTTTTCTAGGACGTGGCGTTTTAGCCTGAAAGGGCTCTTGTGCTTTTGTTCATTAAAATAATGATAGTTGATTTTTTTCTGCCATGCCATCTAGACAACCGTGGTTATCAAGATATTCCAATACTGTTTTTGAGATTTTACTTCTGTCACGTAAGTCTTCCTTGGATAAAAACTCCCCATTTTCCCTTGCCTTAACAATGTTAATTGCTGCATTAGTTCCTAAACCGTCTACAGCGTTGAAAGGTGGGATTAACGAATTCCCGTCAACGATAAATTCCGCTGCCTCTGATTTATATAAGTTTACTTTTTGGAAAGAAAACCCTCTTTCACACATTTCTAAAGCTATTTCTAAAACGGTTAATAAGTTCTTTTCTTTAGGAGAAGCTTCATTACCTTTTACAGAAATTTCTTCAATACGTTTTCTTATTGCTTCAGAACCTTTTACCATCGTATTTAAATCAAAATCTCCAGCGCGAACGGAAAAATAAGCAGCATAAAAATAAATTGGATAATGCACTTTGAAATACGCAATTCGGACAGCCATTAACACGTATGCAGCGGCATGAGCTTTAGGGAACATATATTTAATCTTTTTACATGATTCAATATACCAGTCCGGTACGCCGTGCTTTTTCATTTCTGTAATCCATTCATCCTGCAATCCCTTTCCTTTTCGAACGAATTCCATAATTTTAAAGGCAAGTGATGCTTCTAATCCTTTATGCATTAAATACACCATGATATCATCTCGGCACCCAATAACGTCTGGTAATTCACAAATACCGTCATTTATCAATTCTTGAGCATTGCCTAACCACACATCTGTACCATGAGATAATCCTGAAATGATAACGAGCTCGGCAAATGTACTAGGTCTTGTGTCCTCTAGCATTTGTCGAACAAACTTGGTCCCAAACTCAGGAACTCCTAATGTTCCTGTTTTACAATTAATTTGCTCAGCAGTAACACCAAGTGATTCCGGTCCAGAGAATATTTTCATAACTTCCTTATCATCTGTTGGAATTGTTGTTGGATCAATACCACTTAAATCTTGAAGCATACGAATCACTGTCGGGTCATCGTGTCCAAGAATATCAAGCTTTAATAAATTATCATGAATAGAATGGAAGTCAAAGTGAGTCGTTTTCCATTCACTTTTCCTATCATCAGCAGGATATTGAATTGGTGTAAAATCATATATCTCCTTATCATCTGGTACAACAATAATTCCTCCTGGGTGTTGTCCAGTAGTTCGTTTTACACCTGTGCAACCTTGAACCAGTCTATCTACTTCAGCATTTTTAAATACAAGGCTTTTATCAGAGGCGTACCCTTTCACATAACCATATGCTGTTTTTTCTGCAATCGTACCTATTGTTCCAGCACGATACACATTGTCTTCACCAAAAAGAACTTTCGTGTAATTATGTGCATTCGGTTGATATTCACCTGAGAAGTTCAAGTCGATATCGGGAACTTTGTCTCCTTTAAAGCCTAGAAACGTTTCAAACGGAATATCCTGTCCATCTTTCTTCAGTTCTGAGTCACATTCTGGACATTGCTTATCCTGCAAATCAAATCCACTACCTACTGATCCATCTGTAATCCACTCATTATAATGACAGGATGGGCATACATAATGTGGTGGTAATGGGTTTACTTCTGTAATTTCCGTCATCGTAGCAACAAGTGATGATCCCACCGATCCCCTTGAACCTACAAGATACCCGTCATCAAGTGACTTTTTAACTAGCTTATGAGAAATTAAATAGATTACAGCAAAACCATTACTTATAATACTGTCTAGTTCTTTTTCTAAACGGTCCACAACGATTTGAGGTACTTGTTCACCATAAATATATTTTGCACGTGAATAGCATAAATCACGCATTTCTTGGTCTGCACCCTCAATGGTAGGTGTATATAAACCGTCCTTCACAGGTGAAACCTCTTCGATTTGATCAGCTAAATCATGTGTATTGGAAACAACTATTTCCTTTGCTTTTTCCTCACCTAAAAAGCTGAAGCATTCAATCATTTCATTCGTTGTGCGAAATGGCGTATCCGGTAATGTAACGCGATTTAATGGATTCCCAGCCTGTGATGCTATTAAAATTTGTCGATATAATTTTTCATGCTCATCAATATAATGCACATTCCCTGTCGCAATAACCGGCTTGTTTACACGTACACCTAAATCTACTATTTTCGAAATAATATCTAGAATTTGAGATTCATTTTGAACTAAGTCTTTCTCTATTAAATGTGCATAATTAGCCGGCGGTTGTACTTCAATATAATCGTAAAATTCTGCAACACTCTCTGCTTCTTCAGCAGACTTTTGCATCATTGTCTCAAAAACTTCCCCTTGGTCACATGCTGTTCCAATCAATACCCCAGTTCGTAACTTCTGCAAAAGGGATCGAGGGATTCTCGGCACACGGTAAAAGTAATCGATATGAGCATGTGAGACTAGTTTATATAAATTTTTCAATCCTTCTTCATTTTTAGCGATTAACGTACAATGAAACGGTCTTGAACGTTGATACGCATTTCCCTCACCCATATGATTATTTAATTGCTGGTGATTTGTAATTTCTTTCTTTAATAACCCTTGTACTAGCTTCCATAACAAATACCCTGTCGCTTCTGCATCATAGATTGCACGGTGATGTTGTGTTAGTTCGATATCTAAATGCTTACATAATGTGTTTAAGCGGTGATTTTTCAGTTCTGGGTATAAAAATCTAGCAAGTTCTAACGTATCTATAACTGGATTTATTACTTTTTCATAATCTATTTTTTTATATCCTTGATTTAAAAAACCAATATCAAAGCTAGCGTTATGGGCAACTAATATATCACTACCGCTCCACTCAAAAAAGTCTTTCAATACGTCAGCTACTTCCGGAGCATCCTTTACCATATCATCTGTAATTCCGGTTAAATTTGTAGTTGTTTCTGATAACGGATGATGTGGGTTAGCGAATGATTCGAAACGGTCAATAATTTCTCCACGGTGAATTTTAACGGCTGCAAGCTCAATGATTGTATCATAAACCGCAGACAATCCAGTTGTCTCTACGTCAAATACAATATAGTTGGCAGATTCCAAGTCCATATCACTTTCGTTATATGCAATAGGAACACCATCATCGACAAGGTTTGCTTCGACCCCATACATTACTTTAATTCCATTTTTGTTTCCAGCAGCATATGCTTCTGGAAATCCTTGTACACCTGCATGATCCGTGATTGCAATTGCTTTATGTCCCCATTTGGCAGCTTGTTCAACAAGGCGTCCAGGAGACACAACTGCATCCATTTGACTCATCGTTGAATGGGCGTGAAATTCAATTCGTTTTTCACCGTCATTTGCTGTATCAAGACGTGTTTTAACTTTAATTTCATGGATGTCATTAGCCATCATAGCCAATTCATTGGAATACATGTCTGTTTGAATACTACCTCTAGCTTTGATCCACATACCTTTTTTCAGATGTTCAAACTTTGCAGCGTCTTCATCGCCTTTAGAGAACATTTTAATTTGTAGAGAATCTGTGTAATCTGTTGCTTTTATTATCAACAGACTTCTACCAGAACGAAGTTTGCGAATATCTACATCAAAAACATATCCTTGTACAGTAATGCGGCGTTCTTCTTCTAGAATTTCTTCCATCAAGGAATGCTCGTCTTGGATTTTGTACCCGATCATAAATGGCTGATCTTCATTCTTCAAACGATCCTGATCACGCTTTTCTTTTTCTTGAATTGTTTTCTTAACAAGCTGTTGATCTTCCAATGCTTTTTGTTCTCTAAACTTTTGAATTTCTGCATCTTGATTTTTAACTTCGACCTCAAGGGAATAAAAAGGTACCCCTGCTGTTTTGCAAAAACTACGAAAGTTATCTTCTAGCCTTTTCTTTAACGCATTTGCTTCTGCTTCATTCCTAGCAGTTAACATAAGTTTATTATTGTTAACAGATGGTTTCTGATTAAATACTAAGTCTTTGTATGCAGGAGATAAGTCATTAATGGACTGGATGTATAATTGCCAGTAGTCACAGATCAATTCTGAATCACAATTTTTCTCGTTCGTACGAAGCGTTAACTCTACGGTTGCAATCTGCCTAAAGGCTTCCTGTAACTTTGCGCGGAATTCCTGATACACAATAGCAGGTAACACACGTTCTACTTGTATATAAAAATGCCAGCGCTTGTCCGCCTTGAATACTTCTAGACGTTCTAAAAAACTATTTTTAAAAACGGTGTCGATTAACTCCGTATTCATCTGTATTTGTTGTAATAATAGTTTCATTTTTTCGCTTTTTGATATATCCATTCGTATTCCTCCTGTTACAGTATGAAAGTGTAACGGTAAGATTTCTTTTGAAACAATGGAAACCCTTGTCATTAAAATAAATAGACAAGGGTTTTTAAGTTTGGTTAATATCTTCCAACAAGTATTTTCCCTTATAAAAGTGAAATACCTTATAGAAATAATCGCTGAATATCATTCCAAGTTACGATGATCATTAGTAACATTAACAATGCAAAACCAACAAAGTGAAAGATACCTTCTTTTTCAGGTTCCATCGGTTTTCCACGAACTAATTCAATTCCTACAAATAGAAGTCGTCCCCCATCTAATGCAGGTAATGGAACAAGGTTGATTACTCCTAAGTTAATACTTAAAATTGCAGTCCACATCAGGAAGTTCATAAAACCAGTTTGAACAACTTGATCTGTTGCATCATATATACCAACCGGTCCTGATAACATATCAATAGAATATTGACCAGTAATAAGCATAGCAAGATTCGTTAAAATGAGCTTTGTCGTATCATATGTTTTTGTTAAACCATATTTAACTGTACCCAAAAGGGACTTTTCAAAGGCTTGATATACTCCAATTTGTCCAATTTTCTCTTCCCCTTCAGGTCCTTCAACAAGCACTTCTCCAGGTACTACTGTAACTGTTTCAGTTTGTCCTGATCGTAAAACAGTCATCTCTAGCTCATTGCCAGGATTCGCTCTGACAAAAGTTGTAAATTCATCCCAAGTGGATATAACTTCTCCTTCAATTTGCACTACTTCATCATTAGCTTGAAAGCCAGCTTCTTCTGCAGGACTTCCTGGGTTGATTTCACCCATACGCGCTTCTTCCGTAGGTACCCCTTGAATAATTCCCAGTATTAAAAAGATAAAAATAGCTAATAGAAAGTTCATCATTGGGCCAGCAAATAACTGCATAGCACGTTGACCAGGAGTTTTAGATGCAAACTGTCTATTATATGGAGCGATTTGTGTTTCACGTTCATCCATAACAAAAAATGCTTTTTGATCCACTTCAAATCGAAGTTTTTCATCGTGTTCATCAATTTCATAACCTTCAATTACCAATTGATGATCCAAATCAACGTGCTCAACCTCAATAACACGTGCATTAGGATGTTTGGATTTATTATTTACAATTATTTTATTTACTTTTCCTAGTTCATTAAATTCAAGTCCTATATGATGCCCAGGTTTTAGATCAATGATCTCAGGATCCTCACCTGCGACCCTTACATACCCACCAATTGGGAGTAAACGAATCGTATAGATTGTTTCATTTTTTGTAAACGCGAATATTTTAGGTCCAAAACCAATTGCAAATTCTCGCGCAAGCATACCTGCTCGTTTAGCGAAAATTAAATGTCCCAATTCATGAATAAAAACGAGTAAACCGAACATGAAAATAAATGCGATAACTGTATTCAAATAGACACACCTTCCTTTAATTGTCTAGGAAAATAATTAACTAACAATAAACTGAATGAAATGCAGCATTGGAAAGACAAATAACAGGCTATCAAAACGATCAAGTATGCCTCCATGACCTGGTAATAGATCACCTGAGTCTTTCACATGATAATGCCGTTTAAATGCAGATTCTATTAAATCACCAACCTGCCCGAAAATGGAAACCAGAACAGATACAATGATTATCGTAAGCATACTTACTGGTAATGGAAATAATAATTGATAAATAACACCTACAATAGTAGCTAATAATATCCCACCAACTGCACCTTCAATTGTTTTATTAGGACTAATTTGCGGCCATAGTTTTCTTTTCCCAAATGATCGACCACTAAAATATGCTCCTGTATCTGTAGCCCAAACCACAACTAACACATAAAATATATACGCCAGTCCATCAGGAGCGTTTCTCGTCTCGTGGAAATAAAGAAAACCCATCCCAACATATAATGCTGAGAATAATATAAAACCTGCATCATCAAATGTAAACTTATTTTTCACTAAAACTGTATATGCTAATAATAGCATAACAAACATCATAATTACTTCCGTTTTACTAAACCACGTAAATAGCAATGTTTCTGTATCTGGTTCTCGTATGACTAGCCAAACAAGTACAATAGCTAATATAGATGGTATAGATATAATTGCAATTTTATGCATTCTCATTAATTCGATTAAACCAATAGTTGCTAAAAGGTAAATAAGAATAGTAAATGGTAGTTCTCCGTATAGTACAATTGGAATAAAAATAATAAGTGCTAAAATTGCGGTTTGGATTCGTTGTTTCATTTACCTTTCATCACCTTATATTCCTCCATAACGTCTTTTTCGTTGTTGATAATCAAGGAGTGCTTGTTTAAATATTTCTTCACTAAAGTCTGGCCAAAGTACATCCGTAAACCAAAATTCCGTGTATGCCAACTGCCACAATAAGAAGTTACTTAATCGCATTTCCCCGCTTGTCCGTATTAATAAATCGGGGTCGGAGATGCCGTTTGTATACAGGTATTCTGAGAAAGTACTTTCATCAATTTCATCAACGGAAATTTTTGAAAGATCTGCATCCGACATAATCAATTTGATTGCGCGCATGATTTCATATCTACTTCCATAGTTTAAAGCAAAATTCAACAATAAGCCATCATTATCTTTGGTTTGATCCTTGGCATATTGAATAGCTTCTTTTGTGTAATCTGGCAATCCGTTAAAGTCACCAATTGTATCAATACGAACATTATTTTCTATTAATCCTGGTAAGTACGTATGTAAAAAATCTTTTGGCAACCGCATAATAAACTCTACTTCAGGTTTAGGTCTTTTCCAATTCTCTGTTGAAAATGCAAAAAGCGTAAGAATTTTGATATCAAAGTTCACTGCTGCTTTCACGGTATTACTTACAACATCCATTCCCTCTTTATGCCCTGCAACACGCGGCAATCCTTTTTGCTTAGCCCAACGTCCATTGCCATCCATAATAATTGCAACATGCTCAGGTACATTTAATAGATCACAGTCATTCTGAAGCTGTGTTGGTTTCTTTCTCTTAAAAAAAGGAAATTTCATTGACATAGTTTGTCCTCCGAACCCTGGTATTAATCAAATCTAATTCTTACAACTTTACAATAATATGTTACTGAAAAGATATTAGTATATAATATGTATTTAGTAGTATAAGTAAAACACTATTATAGCATTTAACCAATATTAATTATAACTTATTTACTAAAGAATACAAAAGCCCCCTTAAACAAGAGGGCTTTTGCTTCTTATTTTCTAAAAAATAATCTCAAAGATCAAATTAGATTAAACTTCCATTATTTCATTTTCTTTATTCTTAGCAAGTTGATCAATTTCAGCAATATGTTTATCCGTTTCCTTTTGAACTTGATCTTGCGCAATACGAAGTTCATCTTCCGTTAAATCGCCATTTTTCTCCGCTTTTTTAAGCTGATCATTGCCATCTCTTCTCGCATTTCTTACTTGAACACGAAATTCTTCGGCAAATTTCCCTACAACTTTTACTAAGTCCTTACGGCGCTCCTCTGTTAAAGCAGGAATATTAATACGAATGACATTTCCATCACTTGATGGAGATAGTCCAAGATCTGCCTTTTGAATCGCTTTTTCGATATCACTAATTGCTGTCTTATCATAAGGAGTGATAACAAGTAAACGTGCTTCTGGTGCAGAAATTGTAGCCAATTGATTTAGTGGTGTTGAAGCTCCATAATAATCCACAAATACACTGTCTAAAAGGCTAGGGTTAGCACGACCTGCTCTTACGCTTGCTAAATTTCTAGAAAATGCTTGTACAGCCTGCTTCATTTTATCTTGGCTTTGATTTAATATAGCATCTGACATTACTATTTCCCCCTTATTGTTGTTCCGATTTCTTCACCTTGAACAACTTTTTTAATATTACCTTCTTCCGTAATTGAAAATACAACTAACGGAATATCATTATCCATACATAAAGATGACGCTGTTGAATCCATTACTCCTAGACCTTCATTCAACATTTCCATATACGATAAGTTATCATATTTTTCGGCATTTTTATTAATTTTTGGATCGTCCGTATAAACACCATCGACATTATTCTTTGCCATTAAAATTACTTCTGCTTCAATTTCGGCTGCACGTAAGGCTGCTGTAGTATCCGTAGAAAAGTAAGGATTACCTGTTCCAGCTGCAAAAATGACAACACGTTTTTTTTCTAAGTGGCGGATTGCTTTTCTTCGAATGTATGGTTCTGCAACTTGGCGCATTTCAATGGAAGTTTGAACACGAGTAGGTATACCTATCGTTTCTAAACTATCTTGTAAGGCTAATGAATTCATTACTGTAGCTAGCATTCCCATATAATCAGCGTTTGCACGATCCATTCCCATCTCACTGCCAACTTTGCCACGCCAAATATTACCTCCACCTACAACAACAGCTACTTCTACACCAAGTTCTGCAACTTCCTTCACTTGTCGAGCTACTGATTGAATTACTTTCGGTTCAATGCCATATCCCAGTTTTCCACTTAATGCTTCTCCACTTAATTTTAACACAATTCTACGGTAACGAGCTGTTGTCATAATAACCTCCAAAGAAATTTAATAATTTGATATACTTCGTAAGATATAGTACTTCTTCATGGAGAAATAGGGAACATAAGATGTCCCCTATTTAATGAAATTATTTCTTTACTTGGCTCATTACTTCTTCCGCAAAGTTCTCTTCACGTTTTTCCATACCTTCTCCTACTTCATATCGAACAAAAGTTTTTACTGTAGCACCTTTGTCAGCAACAAACTTCTTCACTTTTTGATCAGGATCTTTTACAAAGCTTTGATCTAATAAGCAAATGTCTTCAAAGAATTTCCCAAGACGACCCTCAACCATTTTCTCAACGATATTTTCAGGTTTACCTTCGTTTAATGCTTGAGTCTTTAATACTTCACGCTCACGTGCAACTTCTTCTTCTGAAACTTCATCACGTGAAACATATTTAGGGTTTACAGCTGCTGCATGCATAGCTATATCTTTTGCAACAGAGTCATCGGTAGTTCCTTCAAGTAAGGTTAACACTCCAATTCGTCCACCCATATGAAGGTATGAACCGAATGAATCATTGTCAGTTTTATTTAGTACTGTAAAACGACGTAATGAAATCTTTTCACCGATTTTTGCTACTGTAGAGTTAATGTACGTCTCAACAGTATCTCCATTACCATGAAGTGGTTGTTGTAAAGCTTCTTCAACAGATGAAGGCTTCTGTTCAACTAAGTGTTTACCTAGGTCAGATAAAAGGTTTTTGAACTGATCATTCTTTGTAACGAAATCCGTTTCACAATTCACTTCTAAAAGAACTGCTGAATTACCATCTACTTCGATATATGTAGAACCTTCTGCTGCGATACGATCTGCTTTTTTAGCCGCTTTTGCAATTCCTTTCTCACGTAAGAAGTCAATTGCTTTATCAAGATCGCCATCTGTTTCAGTAAGTGCTTTTTTACAATCCATCATACCAGCGCCTGTTTTTTCACGAAGTTCCTTTACCATTTTAGCTGTAATTGCCATTGTAATTCCTCCTTAGTTCTTATCCATATTCTTTTTTAAAAAGGGTGATAAAAGGCTTATCCTCTTATCACCCCGACCTTTTTTTAAAACGTCCAGCTCCAGCGCCCAGCGACTAGTGCGACTTCCCTCACGTTCGTACAATAAGTCAACATCGGTTCGCTTTCGCTTACCGTGTTTCCTTTATCTCCTACCGTTCAGTCCAGTCCATACGTCGCTAAACGGGCGCTTACGCTTTTGCTTACTAGTTTTGTTCTACTTCTTCTTTTTCAGCAGAAACAGTTTCTTCTGTTTGAACTTCTTCCATTTCTTCGCCTTGTTTAACTTCTAAAATAGCATCTGCCATTTTACCAGTTAAAAGTTTAACCGCACGAATTGCATCATCGTTAGCTGGGATTACATAGTCGATTTCATCCGGATCACAGTTAGTATCTACAATACCAATGATTGGGATGTTTAATTTATGAGCTTCAGCAATTGCAATACGCTCTTTACGTGGGTCGATTACAAACAATGCATCTGGAAGTTTTTTCATATCTTTAATTCCACCAAGGAATTTAACAAGACGTTCTTTTTCTTTTAATAAGCCTACAACTTCTTTTTTAGGTAGCACTTCGAAAGTTCCGTCTTCTTCCATACGCTCAATATCAATTAAACGATTAATACGTTTACGGATTGTTTGGAAGTTTGTTAATGTTCCACCTAACCAACGTTGGTTTACAAAATACATTCCAGAACGGATTGCTTCCTCTTTCACAGAATCCTGTGCCTGTTTTTTTGTACCTACGAAAAGAATTGTTCCACCATTGGCAGCAACTTCTTTCACATAGTTATATGCTTCATCTACCTTTTTAACCGTTTTTTGTAGGTCGATGATGTAAATACCGTTACGCTCCGTAAAGATGTATTTCTTCATCTTAGGGTTCCAACGGCGTGTCTGATGTCCAAAATGTACACCAGCTTCAAGTAATTGCTTCATAGATATTACTGACATAAAAATTTCCTCCTAAATGGTTTTTTTCCTCCGTTTGTATCATCTTTGTATAAGACCATAATAAATGGCACCATATATACAAATTAACAAACGTGTGTTTTTTTTACATGTTCACTATATGTAGTAAACATTGCATTTACACCAAAAATAAATATATCATAATGGTCCATTGTAATCAAGCGATAAAATTAATTTTATCCATATAATTTTATTGTTAATTCTACTTCTGTTTTACCACAATTTAAATTACGTGCTATTTTTTCATTAGAATACCCTTTTTGATGTAGTTGAAGAATTCTCGCTTGTAAGGAAGCTTGCACTTCGTCATTCATCGTTTCCATGTTTTCAGGGGTGTATTCACTATTTTGTTCAAAATCATCTGTCTCAACTACATTTATTTTTTCATGATCGGAGAGTTCTTCAACTTTTTGACTCACTGATTTTATTGGACTGCTCGTTGAAATTTCATGTTGGAGTCTTTCGTTTTCCGTTTTTATTTCTTCTAGATAGGTTTCTAGTAATTCAGGTAAGTCCGTATGATTGTTGTCCTTTAGTGATTGTACTTGCTTCAATAAGAAATAAACACCACTTAACGTAATGATATGGAGTAAAAAACTAATAATTAATAAGAATGATGTCATAAAATCCCTTCTATCCTGTGAAGTCGAAGTTGGTTCCTAAATAAGGATGATCGACCGTTTTATTTCCTTTATTTGTTTCATCTGACTGTTCTATTTCACTACTGTTATTCGTATAATCATCTTCTTCAAATTTTGCTTCGTTAACTGTTTCCATCTCTTGAACTCTTTTTCGCTTCAATTCTTCTTGCTTTGATTGACTTTGCGCAAGCGACTCTTGAAAATGTTGATTTTGTTTCAACATTTGATCTTGAAGTTTTCCTGCATCTTGGGTTCTTGGTAGTGCCACTTGCAATTCTATTGATTTCCAACTCAAGTAGAATCACCCTCTTCACTATTACAGGTTAAGAATTGCAATTTCCTGATTCTTTAATTTCATTTGAACGTGTTGGTGTGTTGTACGAATAACTTTCTTGTATTTTCCAAAACTTATGAGTACATTGGGGTACACGTGACTGTTCACTACTAATTTTGCTTTCTTTTCATCTCCTAAGCTTGAATTGATGTGCATAAGCATCTCTTCTATATCTTGGAGTTTTTTTGTTGTTTGCTCAACCGATTTCTTTTGTTTATGAAACGCGGCTTTCAATTTAGGATTAAGGTGAACATCATTTCTTTCTTTTAGCTTATTGCCTATAATAGTTAACTTCGACAATGTATCCCTTAATTCCTGTTTTTGAACTATTAATTTTTCTTCTTGATCCTTTTGCAGTTTATTCACTCCGAAAGTTATCTCTGTTTTTGTATGTAGTTTATTACCAATTTCTTTTGCTTCAATTAATTCTCCTGCCGAAATAGTACCTCCAATAATATTGCCACGCTGACAAATAATTTGGTTATTTGCCGTTAGAATACTATGTAATATAGAGTTTTCTACAAATATGTCTTTTCCAGCTGAAACTTCACCTTGATTAATATTGCCGATATGTATGTTATTATCTGCAATAATTTTTCCTTTTTGCTGTCCAGCCAATCCCTCAGATACGTATATAGAACCACCAGCAGTAATCTCAGCTGCTTCTACCATTCCAAATATTTTAACATCCCCACCAGCTTGAACTTTGTAACCTGATGGGACATCACCATGAATAGTTATCGAACCCACAAAATCTAGATTTCCATCCTTCATCGTTAATGTATCTTTTATTTCGTAAACTTCAAATACATCAATGGCATGAACACTTGCACTTACTTGCCCATCAGATATAGCAAAAAAGGTGAGAGATTCCTCTTGAAAGACAACATTTTGACCAGCACGAATAGTAGCTGGTTTACCTGATTTAGCTGGAATGCTATTTCCTTGTATATTTTTACCCTCCACACCAATTGTCGGTGGTATTACCGTGGCTATCTTTTGTCCCTTCTGAACAGACGGAATACGCATTACATCACGGAAATTCCAATTATCATTTTTTTCAACTTCTGCGTGAAAATTTAATACATACTGTACATAACCATTTTCACCATCCCTTACTGGTGTGCCTCTAGCTATTATTATGGGAAATTGATCTTCTGGAGGTTTTGTAGTAAGTAGTTGTACGTGATCTTTCAAAATACCGTGATTAATTTTATTATGTGCTAAATATTGCAGAAGGTCATCTTCCGTTATGTCTAAATCTTTTTCTAGGTAGCCTTGTGTACAATGAATTTCCGCATACATGAGATCATTGGATTGTTTGATGTGAAAATACTCTTGTAACCGATCCATGCTCTTCCCCTCTTCAGATATTATAGTTTTTCAAGAACGCTTCTTAGTTTAACAACAGCCTTTTTATGGATTTGTGATATTCTTGATGTCGTTAACCCTAAAACTTGCCCTATCTCTGTAAAGGTTAATTCTTCATGATAAAAAAGACTAATAATCATCTGTTCGTTTTGATTCAATGTCTTAATACCTTCAGCTAACTCTTGATTCAATTCATTCTTAACGATATTTTCGTCTGGTAATCTAGTTGTTCTATCTGGTATGGAATAGCCAATTCCTTCCTTTTGATCAAATGAACCATCTTTTGGTTTTTCTTCTATAGACAAGACATTTGCAAATAGCGAATCACGAATTAAAGACTCGACTTCCTTTACTGGAAGATCTGCTTCCTTAGCAATTTCACTAGCACTTGCTTCTCTTTTATAAGCCTGCTCTAGTTGCTGAGAAATTTGCTCTACTTTCTTCGCCTTATCTCGGATTGATCTCGGCAGCCAATCCTCTTTTCGTAAACCGTCAATTATCGCTCCTCGAATACGGAATGATGCGTAAGTTTCAAATTTCAAATCCCTTTCAATGTCGAATTTTTTTAACGCATCATACAATCCAAGTAAACCAAGACTCTTTAGATCTTCCTTTAAAACACTACTTGGTAAATGACTAGCTGTCCGATCGACGTGATAATTCACTAAATACGTATAATGATGTATTAACTCATTTGCTGCTTCGTTATCTTGACTATTTAGCCATTTATTCCACAACTCTTGTTCTTGAGGAGTTCTATTTGCTTTCATTTTCACCGCCCCTCCCCATTTATTCCTACATTGGAAATTTACAAATCTCTCTACTCTTCGTATTAGTTATCAACAAGTTTATTATTACCACTGAACAAAATTATATAATTTCTTCCCCTTTAGAAACTGTCCGAACCCTTAGTTCACCATTGTTTGGATCAAATTCGATTGTTCGTCCACATTTTCCGCCAACATCGGTTGCTACAACAGGAATATGATGCTCCTTTAACTTAGCTAATACCGCCTCTATATTACGTTGTCCAATTCGTATTACGTCAGGGTTAGCGGAAAATTGAAACATTTGCGCTCCTCCTGCTAACTTTGCCTTTAAAGCAAACTTCCTAGCACCATTTTTGTATAATTCTTCAATCATATTATCTATTGCCGTATCTGCATATTTACTCTCATTAAAATTTGTTTGTTTAGCCATGCTTGAATCAGGTAACATAATATGAGCTAAACCTGCAGTCTTTTTTGATAAATCATAAATGATTACACCAACACAGGAACCTAGGCCTGAAGTTCGAATTGTCTGTGGTGCTTTCACAATATTTATTTCAGCTATTCCGACTTTAACAATTGATACTACTTCAGTCATAATCATTAATTCCTAGAGCTCGAAATATTTTCGTAAACGACTCAGGTGCAGGAAGTAGCATGAATTGACCATTTATACCGTTTTTCATATTTACATCATTTATTTTCGTATCAATAATTATGGCATAATCAGTTACTTGTGATAATTCAAGTAAACCAACTGTCAATATAGCCCCAGCCATATCAATGCTTAAATGTGGTATGGAAGGATGCATATTCATTTTAGTGAAGTCAGAGAGTGCTGATAAATAGGAGCCAGCTAATATATTTCCAGTTTCTTGTAATGCTGAAATAGCAAACTCATTAGGTGCTCCTTCGTCAAAAAGTTTTACGTCAGAATTCAATGTTATGTGACCAACTAGAGCCTCTGCCTCTTCCATTGTAAAAAGTAGATACACCGTTCCAGGTGCATCACCATGTATTTGAAACATGACGGCAACGATTAATGAATCTGCACCACCAATCATATCCATCACTTCATTAAACGCTACAATTTTCACACTTGGAACTTGCATATCAATTTTCTCATTAATCATTTTGGACATCGAAGTTGCGGCATTTCCTGCTCCAATATTTCCTATTTCTCGAAGTGCATCTAGTTGAATTGTCGATAGTTCATCAAAATTCATAGCCTTAACCTTCTACTGTTTTCAATTCTTTTAATTCCTCATTTGTTAAGACTTTCTGCAAATCCAGTAATATAAGTAGTCGGTTGTCTAATTTAGCTACGCCTTCAATATAATCAACGTGGACTGCACCAACAACTTCTGGGGCAGGTTCAATTGCGTCAACAGGGATATCAAGAACGTCATTAGCGGCATCAACGATTAATCCAACTTCTAAACCATCTAAGTGAACAATAATAATACGGGTAGATTCATCATACTCTGATTCTTCTATTCCAAAGCGGACACGTAGGTCAATGATTGGTGTGACAACACCCCGTAAATTGATTACACCTTTAACAAAATCAGCTGTCTGTGGTACACGTGTAATTTTCACTAGTCTTTCAATCGAACCAACTTGATTAACAGATACAGCAAATTCTTCATCTTTTAATTGAAATACAATAACCTTTTGTTCTACCATAGTTTCATTTTCCATATAAATATCCTCCTAGTTACAATTCATTTATTTACATTAGACTCTTTTCACTTCGTTTGTTGCTAGTTATACATAAACTGCGACATAACTTTTGCGTAGATTTACTTTCACAGTCTAATTCAATAGTGTGCTACAAAACCGCTCCGTCAGAATACTTCGCTGATGGTAATTTCTTATTTAAAGAAAAAGTGTTACTACTTCACTAGCGTAGGAAATACACGAAGACTCTTGCGGGAAAATAGGCATCGGTGAGACCCCACAGTGCGTAGCACGAGGAGGCCCACTAGCCGTCCGCGGAAAGCGAAGTGTTTTTCCGAAGCGGTGTTGCGAGCGTTATATTAATTCACAATTTGTAGTCTGAGCAATTTTTGATATGTTCCTGCACATTTTCTATCAATTACTCATTAAGATTAAAAACTTGGAAAAAGCAGCAATTTAATTGAAAATCTCCTACTTTACTAATGCATTGCTATCAATTATTAAGGAAACTTCACCATCGCCAAGGATAGTTGCACCGGAAATCGCAAATGCATTCGTTAGATAATTTCCTAAAGATTTTAACACTACTTCTTGTTGTCCAATAAACGAATCTACTACTAGCCCAGCTAGTTTGTTACCTTTTTTTACGATAACAACCGATACATAATCACTTGAACTGTCATTCTTGTTCGATACAGCAAATATATCTTTTAAATATGCTAGAGGTACTACCTTACCGCGAAAATCTATTACACTTTTATTATGTGCTGATAAAATTTGATCCTTATGAATAATTGATGTTTCAATAATGGATGAAAGTGGAATAGCATATTTTTCATTTTCTAATTCTACTAATAACACGGAAATAATCGACAATGTTAAAGGGAGTTGGATTGAAAAAACAGAACCTTCATTCACATTAGAATTAATCGAAATGTTTCCACCTAACGATTCAATTGTATTTTTTACGACGTCTAACCCAACTCCACGTCCAGAGATGTCTGAAATTTGATCTGCAGTTGAAAATCCACTCGCCATAATGAGCTCATAGATTTGCTGATCGGTTAATGTTTCCGATTCAGTCTCACTAATAATGCCATTATCTAATGCTTTAGCAAGAACTTTATCTTTATTAATTCCTGCTCCATCATCCCTAATTTCTATAAAGACATGGTTTCCACTATGATAAGCTTCTAATTTTATCGTACCTTGTTCTGGCTTACCTTTTTTCACACGTTCTTCTGGTGATTCAATACCATGGTCTATTGCATTTCTTAATAAATGAACGAGCGGATCTCCGATTTCATCAATCACCGTACGGTCTAACTCCGTATCAGCTCCGATAATTTCCAATTCTATATTCTTTTGTAGATCACGTGCTAGATTACGAATCATCCTTGGGAAACGACTAAATACATGATCTATTGGTACCATACGCATCGTTAAAATAATATTTTGCAAATCCCCAGATACGCGTGACATCCGTTCAACCGTTTCTTGTAAATCCTGATGCTTCAAATCATCTGCTATTTGTTCTAATCTCCCACGGTCAATAACAAGTTCCTCAAATAAATTCATCAATACATCTAATCTATCAATATTCACACGGATTGTTTTACTAGGTGATCCATTAGAATTGCTTACTTGTTTCTCTTTATTTGGCTTTTTCGATTCTTGTTCTTTTTCTGGAGTTAATTCTTCCTTTTTCATTTCTTCTTTAAATGCATCCACCGAAAAATGATTGATTGAAACATGATCAATCTCGGAAACTTTTAATATCTTTTCCTCAATTTCTGATTGGGAGGACTCCGAAACGAGTATTAAGCTGAATGAAAAGTCAAAATTTTCTTCTTCTAATTCACTCACTGATGGTTCTGAGCGAATGACTTCCCCTAATTTTTCTAATACCTCAAAGACCATAAATACACGAGCACCTTTAAGCAGACAATCTTCTCTTAACGCAACCGTTATTTCGTAGTTGGAGAACCCACGTTCAACAGACTCATTTAAAATGGATAGCTCAAAATCGTCTAGTTGTTCAATGGTTTGTAAACTTCCCCTAGGTTCTTGTACGGATTTCTTATCCACTATTTCTTTTGGAGAATCTTCGCCACTTTCAATGTCTTCTAATTTTGCGGTAATAGAGCGAACATCTCTTTTCCCATCTCCGCCATTTGCTATTTCTTCTACCATTGCATTTAAGTGATCGACAGACTCAAATAATGTATCTATCATTTCCGCATTTACTACTATTTGATCATATCGTATTCCATCGAAAATATTTTCTAGCTTGTGTGTTAGATTTGCAATATCTTGATAACCCATCGTAGCAGACATACCCTTTAACGTATGTGCTGCACGAAAAATCTCATCAATAATCACTTTTTCTGTTGGTTTCTTTTCTAAATCGAGCAGTTTTTTATACAAAACTTCTAGATGTTCCGAACTTTCGTCAATAAATACGTCTAAATATTGCGTAGTATCCATGTTATCTCCCCCCTAGTCTTTTCGTAATCGTATGGACCATTTGTCCAATTTGTTGAATATGTAAAATATAATTAACAACATTTGTTTTTATTGCTGACTTCGGCATTCCATATACGATGGATGACTCTTCCGATTCCGCAACGATAAGGGAACTTGGATCTTGCTCTTTTAAGTATTTAATTCCCTCTGATCCATCACTTCCCATCCCAGTCAATATGACAGCTATTTTATTTACTTTGTTTATCTGTGCTAATGACTCAATTAGGAAATCCACCGAGGGTTTATGTAAATACCCCAGACTATCGTCTATCAATTCAATCGCATTCGCAATACCAACATTCCGAATTTTCATGTGATAGCCTCCTGGAGCAATGTAGGCCGTTTTATCTTTAATAATTTCACCGTGCATAGCTTCCTTTACATGGACGTTACTTAGCAAATTGAGTCGATCTGCAAGTGATTTCGTAAAGCCTTTAGGCATATGCTGTGCAATTAATATCGGAGTAATAAAATCTTCGGGTAAATTAGTTAAAACACTTTGTAACGCTCTTGGTCCCCCAGTAGAGGAGCCTATTACAATCATTGATTTCTTATGTAACCCTGTAACATGTTGAAGGTTCGGTTCTTGTTTTACATGCTCTGTTTTTGTTAACTGTGCTTGTGAAGCAGCTAATACCTTTTGGATAATTTCATCTTTAATCGTGTTAATATCTAAAGAAATGGAACCAGAAGGCTTTGTGATGAAGTCTACTGCTCCATTTGATATTGCTTGAAGGGTCTTTGCAGCACCTTCACTAGTTACACTGGATAACATCACTACTGGCAATGGATTGGTATTCATTATCGTAGCAAGAGTAGAAATACCATCCATTTTTGGCATTTCTACATCTAGTGTAACAACGTCTGGATGCAGTTTTTTTACTTTTAAAAGGCATTCTTCACCATTTCGAGCTGTAGCAATAACTTGTATTCGATTATCACTTTCTAGTATGTCTGTAACCATTTTGCGCATAAAAGCGGAATCATCAACTACAATCACACGAATAGGATTCACAGCAGTTACCTCTCTTTTATTAGTCTTTTAAATTTTTGGATGAATGACGATGGCTCATTATGAGTACTTTCTTGTGTATCCGATATATAGCTTTTGGTAAGTTGTTTTAAAGATTTTGAAACTGCTGCTCTTTCATTATACAAGCTATAAGGAATTTGACGTATTACCGCTTTTGTTACTACTTGATCATCTGGTAGTACCCCTAGAAACTTAACTTCGAAATTTAAAAAATGCTTAATCACTCGCTTAAATCTCTCTAATGATTTCAAACCATTCTTGGGTGATGTTGAGCGATTCAACAACACATAAATAGGCATGCTTGATTGTTGGGTAACAATATGTTTTATCATACTATAAGCATCTGTTATGGATGTCGGTTCTGGAGTCGTAACAACAATACATTCATCAGCAGCTAGTACAAACGCCATACTTGTTGGAGTCGCACCAGCCCCCATATCAAAGATAATATAATCGTAAAGTTGGGTCAGTTTATTATACTGTTCAAAAAAATGAGCCATTTTCTCCTGATCCATCGTAAATACATCCGCTAACCCAGAGCCCCCAGAAATATACGCTAAATCACATGGACCCGTCTCAATAATATCATATATAGGTATATGATCATGTAACATGTCTACGATAGTTTTATTGGCTTGTAAACCTAACAATATTTCAACGTTTCCCATTCCGATATCTAAATCAACTAAAATAACTTTTTTTCCATTTCGACATAATTCTAAGGAGAAATTTAGTGCGACATTGGATTTTCCAACTCCGCCTTTTCCACTGACGAATGATATCGTTTTCGCTTGTCTAGGTTGTTGTAACATTTCAAACTTCCGACGCAAACCTTCCGCTTGATCATGCATCAATGAACTCACCCACTATATAATTACTTATTTTTTTTGGTGATGGCTGGAGGAGATCCTCTGGAACATCTTGTCCATTAGTCAAATAAGCAATCCCTATTTGCTTCTCGATTGCTAGATTTAACACACTTCCATATTGCCTAGTCTCATCAACTTTGGTTAAAATTACTTCCTTTATCGGAATATGATAAAAACTATTATAAATGTCTATCAAATCCTTTGGTTTGGCTGTTAATGCTAAGACTAAAAATGTTTCTACATCTTCATCTATATTGATATTATCCTTTAATTCTTTTACATATCTTTCATCCCTAAAATTTCTTCCTGCCGTATCAACCAGTATTAGGTCATAATCTTGAAACAGTTCAACTTTCTCTTTATATTCGTCTATTGAATAGGCAACTTCTAGAGGGACATCCAATATTTTGGCATATGTCTTAAGTTGTTCGATCGCCGCAATTCGGTACGTATCCATCGTAATAAAGGCAACCTTTTTTTTATCTTTAAGCATACTCTGTGCTGCAACCTTTGCTAATGTAGTCGTTTTTCCAACACCGGTAGGGCCAACGAATTGGACAATTTTTTTATCATAGGTAATGCCATGAAATGTCAATGAGCTAAGTTGCGTTTCAATTTCGCTTCGAACATCATTAATAATGGTCGAGGTATTGATGGAATTGTTATCCAATCTACTTTTCATTGTTTTTTGAATGATGTTTTCTGCTATATCCTTATTTACTTCTTGATCAACTAAAAACTCAAAAACTACTTGATAATCCAATTCAAATGTGTAATCCTTTTGGTCTGCTTGTTGTTGCATAATTTTCTTTAGATACTTTATTTCGTCTAAAATATCTGTATTACTTTTATCGGTAGGGGTCTCGATATTATTAAATGATCTTTTTGGTGCTTCTGCAGGCTGTCTTTGCCTTTTAGACTTTTCTGGAAGTGGATTTTTATCAAGTGCAGCAACTACTTCTATCTTCTTTTTTTTGAAAAATCCTAAAAATCCTTTATCTTGAATTTCTTTTGAATTCAAGATAACCGCATCAGGACCTAGCTCTTTTCTCACGATGCTCATAACTTCTGGCATCGTCGGTGCTACATATTTTTTTACCTTCATGCTACATTCACCACTCCAACGCTTTGAACTTGTACATTTGGTTCTAGCTCATTATAGGACAATACAATAACCTGTGGTAAAAACCGATCTAACAACTGCTTTACATACATTCGTATGGCTGGCGAGCATAATACAATCGCATTTTCTTCTTGCAATGTGAGCTTCTCAACTTCTTCGTGAATCGTAGTAACAATGGATTGTTGAGATTCTGGATCTAATGCTAAATAATTTCCATGCTCAGTCTGTTGAATGTTTTCAGCAATCAATTTCTCCACTTTTCCTGATATCGTGATCACTTTCAATGACAAATTATCAGATACAAATTGTTTCGTTATTTGCGAAGATAATGCCTGCCTTGCATACTCCCCTAACAATTCGGGATCATTCGTTAATTTAGCAAAGTCCGCTAACGTTTCGAATATAATCGGTAAATTTTTTATTGAAATATTTTCTTTCAACAGTTTACTGAGTACTTTTTGAATATCACCAATTGCTAAAGGTTCTGGTGTAACTTCTTCTACTAAAATCGGATAGCTTTCTTTTAAATGATCGATTAATTCTTTCGTTTCCTGTCTGCCAAGCAATGTATGTGCATGCTGTTTAATCACTTCTGTTATATGTGTTGACACAACAGATGGTGGATCAACGACTGTATAGCCCGATAGTTCCGCTTCATCTTTATGTTCTTCACTAATCCACTTAGCAGGTAATCCAAATGCCGGCTCTTGAGTATCAATTCCTTCTATCGTATCATCATCCATTTCAGGAGTCATAGCAAGAAAATGATCTAATAATAACTCTCCTTGCGCAACTTCATTCCCTTTTATTTTCAAACGATACTCATTTGGGTTTAATTGAATATTATCGCGGATTCTTACAACCGGTATAACAATACCTAATTCAATAGCAAGCTGCCGTCGAATCATGATAACTCGATCTAACAGATCCCCTCCTTGTTTGGCATCAACAAGTGGAATCAAAGAATATCCAAATTCAAATTCAATCGGATCCATATTGATTAGATTAACTACATTTTCCTGTGTTTTCATTTCAGAGCTTTCGGCTTCATCTTCTTGTTCCACATCTTGTATCTCAGGCTCTTTGATTTGCTGTAACAGCAAGTAACCTCCTAAAGCTAAAAACGCAGCAATAAATGTTGTTAGAAAGAAGTTAATTGGTGTTAATCCTAATAAGAAAATAGTCCCAGAAGCAATAAATAATAATTTCGGGTAACGTAATAACTGGTCCGTTACATCACTACCTAAATTATTACCTGATGATGAACTCCGTGTTACGACAATTCCTGTCGCAGTAGATATTAATAGTGCCGGAATTTGACTTACCAGACCATCCCCAACAGTTAATCGCATAAACGTGTTAACTGCTTCTTGGAAGGACATATCCATTTGAACCATTCCAATAATTAAGCCAAATAAAATGTTAATGAGTACGATAATAATACCAGCGATGGCATCTCCTTTTACAAACTTACTAGCACCATCCATGGAACCATGAAAATCTGCTTCATCCTCTACTGTTTTACGTCTATCCTTTGCTTCCTTTTCAGAAATTAATCCTGCATTTAAGTCCGCATCGATACTCATCTGTTTTCCTGGCATTGCATCTAGTGAAAAACGTGCGGCTACTTCCGACACACGTTCCGAACCTTTTGTAATTACTAGAAAATTAATTACTACTAAAATAACGAATACCACAAAACCAACTAACGCATTATCTCCTATTACAAACGAGCCAAAGGTATCAACAACTCCACCAGCATCTGCATCATTAAGAATAGATCTAGTAGTTGATACGTTCAATCCCAATCGAAATAATGTTAGTAACAATAAGAGAGACGGAAATATGGAGAATTGCAGTGCATCTTGCGTGTTCATTGAAACAAGAATAACGATTAATGCAAGTGTAATATTACATAATATAAGTACACTTAATAGCCATCCTGGTAATGGTATTACTAACATAATAATTATTAAAATAACGCCGAAAAGTACGGATAAATCACGTGCCTTCATGGATGTCTCTCTCCTTATTACCTAGCTTTTTTCTCTAAACGATAAACATATGCTAAAATTTCAGCAACAGCTTGATAAAACTCTTCTGGAATTGTATCTCCAATTTCAATCTTGTCATATAACGATCTTGCAAGTGGTTTATTCTCGACTGTTACAACATCATTTGCTTTCGCTATTTCTCTTATTCGGAAAGCCAAATGATCCACACCTTTTGCAACCACATATGGTGCACTTGCTTTTTCTTCATCATATTTTATTGCAATAGCAAAATGGGTTGGGTTTGTAATAACAACATCAGCATTTGGCACTTCACTCATCATACGACGCATTGCCATTTGACGCTGTCTTTCTTTAATTTTTGACTTAATTAAAGGGTCCCCTTCAATATTCTTATATTCATCTTTCACATCTTGTTTTGACATTCTCATATTTTTTTCAAAATCATAACGTTGATAGGCATAATCAAAAACAGACAGGAATAATAAAGCTATAGTAGCTGCAATCCCCATTATCATAGTGACGTTTCCAAAGAACGCCAATGCATTATCTGCATCTTTAAAAGCGATCATCATCATATCGTCTTTAAAGATCCAAATAACGGAGAACGTGATTACTCCAATGAAAACTATTTTTAACAATGATTTAAGCAACTCCACTAGTGCCCGAATAGAAAAAATTCGTTTTGCACCTTGGATTGGATCTATTTTCTTTAAATCGAATTTTAATGGCTCAGTCGTATATAAAAAACCAATTTGCATAAGATTTGATGCAAAGCCTGCGATAATAGCGACTAACATGATAGGGGAAAGTACTTTAGCCATTTCAATAGTACCCTCTAAGAAAACTTGATGTACGCTATTTGGCGTTATATCCCAATGGATATATTCTGTGAAGGAGTGCTGGTACATTGCTGTCATGTTATTTTTCATGAAACTGCCAAAAACAAATAAAATTATAAAAGAAGATAATAATAAAATTGCTGTATTCACATCTTGGCTTTTGGCAACTTTTCCTTTTTTACGCTCGTCCTGCCTTTTTTTCGGGGTAGCTTTTTCTGTTTTTTCACCTGCAAAAAACTGCAGGTCTAGTTTCAACTGCATTTTATACCCCTCCGAATAACTGCATAAGGCTTCGCATTGCTTCAAACATCGTTTCGAACAAATTCTTTACTAGTACCACATAAAGACTTAAGAAAAAAAATATTGCTACGAAGCTGACTAATATTTTTATCGGTAGCCCAACTACAAAAACATTTAACTGTGGTACGGTTCTAGCGATGATACCTAATGCTACATCCACTAAGAACAAACATCCAACAATAGGTATTGCTATTTGAAAAGCAATTAAAAACATATTATTGAATGTACGAATGATAAATTCTACTATATTACCGTCCTGAAAAGGGATAAACGTATCAATTGGTATAAATCGATAACTATTTACAATTCCATCTATTAATAAATGATGTCCATCTACCGATAATAGAAATAGAAGTGCAATGATATAAAAGTATTGACCCGTTAAAGGACTTTGAGCACCTGTTTGTGGGTCAACCACATTCGCAATGGCAAAACCCATTTGAAAATCTATAAACCCACCTGCAATTTGTACAGCAGAAATAATAATATAGCCAATCAAACCGATTAACAATCCAACAAGTATTTCTTTAACAATTAAAAATATATACAATTCGTCTATTACTATGGTAGAAGCATCAATTGTATAAAACATAATAAATGCTAAGAAGAAACTAAAACCAATTTTAAAAGGTAACGGTATGGTTCGATAAGAGAAAAAAGGCAATGTTACAAAAAATGCTGCAACTCGAACTAATACAAGTAAGAAAACAGGAAAACTATTGATATTAATTATTTCTAGCATATTTTAACCTACAAACTGATTTAAATTTTGTAATAAATCCGCTGTGAACTCCACCATCTTAGATAACATCCAAGGACCAAAAAATATTAATCCGACTAGTACTGCTACTATTTTCGGAATAAAGGCCAGGGTTTGTTCCTGAATTTGTGTTGTAGCTTGAAAGATACTAACAAGCAAACCAACAGCAAGTGCTAAAATTAATAATGGGCCCGTTACTAATAAAATAGTATATATTCCTTTTTCTGCTAAAGATAAAACAAATTCACTACTCAAAAATACGCACCCTTCCTCTTCCTCTTCCTACTTAGTAGTTTTCTAGAAACCACTTAATAATGAATGAGTAATCAAGTACCATCCATCCACTAGTACAAATAATAATATTTTAAATGGTAAGGAAATCATTACAGGCGGTAACATCATCATACCCATGGACATAAGAACACTCGCTACGGCCATATCAATTATTAAAAATGGCACAAAGATCATAAAGCCCATTTGAAATGCTGTTTTTAATTCACTAATTGCAAATGCAGGAACTAATGTTGTAAGCGGAATATCCTGAACGCTTTCCGGCCTATCCATATTTGTATAACTGATAAATAGTTCGAGATCTTTTTGTCGTGTATGCTTTGCCATAAAATCCTTTAAAGGTGTACTTGCTCTTTCATATGCCTCATCCAACGTAATATCTTCATTAAAAAGTGGTTGTAATGCCTCATCATACACTTGACCAAAGGTAGGAGCCATAATGAAAAATGTTAAAAATAAGGCCAATCCAATTAATACCTGATTGGGAGGCATTTGCTGTGTCGCTAATGAAGTACGGACAAAAGAAAGTACGATTATAATTCGGGTAAAGCTTGTCATCAAAATTAATATACCTGGTGCTAAGGATAATACCGTTAGTAGCAGTATTAATTTAACGGACGTTGCTACGTTTGAAGGATCTGAACTAGAAAACATATCGATAAATTCATTCATGATTATCATCCTTCTGCTGATTCATATTTCTTAGTTTCTGTCGGTTTTTCTTCAGTTTGTCTAGTTCAGTTGCAAACATATTTTTAAAGTCATTTTTCTTTCTAGTGTTTGTAGATTCTGTTACTTCCGACTTCGGTTGCATAAAAGTAGACCAAACACCGCTTGCGGAAAAATTATGTTGCTTTTCATAGCTAGTTAAGATTTCCTTCTTCATATCTTCATCGGTAATTTCGTGAAGTAATTCTACATTATCCCCAACACCAACCATATACAGTTTACTTCCTACACGTATAATTTGAATTGATTTATTAGGTCCTAATGTCAATCCACCCACATTTTCTAACGCCTTCACCTTACTAAATAATTTGTTACGTTTATTTAAAAACTTTAGCAATAAATAAATAAGTGCAAGGACTAACAGTAAAGCAAACACCATTTTAACGAGATCAAATACCATCGAGCCGCTATTCCCATTCTCAGTAGTACTTAGATTATTATCAGGATTAGTAGGTGGCGTTTCATCGCCACTTTCCTCACTATCCTCATCCTCATTTTCAAACATACTTTTAGCTGTTCCGTCATCTCGCTCTTCTTGATCGTTTTTCTCTTCTGCAATTGCATGTACAGTAAAACAACTAATAAAGAGTAATAGAATAAATGTAACACTAATGCTAATTTTTTTAATCACTATCGTCACTCGTTTCTAGGCTAATGCTTTTTGAATAGCTTCGATTACCCGATCAGCTTGGAATGGTTTAACGATAAAATCTTTTGCACCTGCCTGAATTGCGTCAATTACCATTGCTTGTTGACCCATTGCCGAACACATAATTATTTTTGCTTCTGGACTTGCAGACTTAATTTCTTTTAAAGCAGTAATTCCGTCCATTTCTGGCATTGTAATATCCATCGTGACCAAATCTGGCTTTAATTCATTATATAATTCTACTGCTTGAGAACCATCCTGAGCCTCTCCAACAACTTCAAATCCGTTTTTACTTAAAATATCCTTAATCATCATTCGCATAAATGCTGCATCATCAACTATTAAAATACGATTACCCATTTTAATTCCCCCTATTTAAGCTTCATTAATCTGTCTGATTGACTAATTATATCTGTTACTCGAACACCAAAGTTTTCATCAATAACAACGACTTCCCCTTTGGCAATTAACTTTTCGTTAACGAGAATATCCACTGGTTCACCAGCTAGTTTATCAAGTTCAATTATAGAACCAGCTGATAAGTCTAATATTTCTCGAATAGACCGATTTGTTCTTCCCAGTTCCACTGTTACCTTTAACGGAATATCTAGAAGCATATCTAAATTTCGTTGCTCGTTTTTGTTCAATTCGACTTGATTAAAGGTTGAAAAATCGGCTTGTTGAATATCGGAATTTTTGTTAGCGACTTGACTTCCGATAAACTGTGGTTCACTCTTCTCGACTTGAGATTGAGTATTTACTGACATCTCATTCTCAGCTTCAACCTCGAGCGGATGATCGAGTTGTTCTACAGCCGCTGCTGCTTCTTCTGCAGGCTGATTATTTAAACTTTCTACTAAATGTTTTGCAAAATCGATTGGAATCAATTGCATGATATTAGAATCGATTAATGTGCCAACTTTAAGTTGAAAAGAAACCTTTACAAATAAATCCTCCGTACTATCACTACTAAGAGACACATTCGCTTGATTTAAAGCAATAGATGGTGGTGAAATATCTACCTTCTTTGAAAACACCGTTGACATACTTGTTGCTGCTGCTCCCATCATCTGATTCATTGCCTCTTGAACAGCACTTAAATGTATATCATTCAGTTCCTCCGTTGCTCCGGAACCAGTACCTCCAAGCATTATGTCAGAAATAATAGCTGCATCTTCCGATTTAATTACAAATACATTAACACCTGTAAATCCTTCAACATAATTAACTTCAATACCAACATGTTCATATTGAAACTCGTCACTTACATCTTCTCTATTTATAATAGATACTTTTGGAGTTGTAATCTCTACTTTTTGATTTAATAGTGTTGAAAGAGTTGTAGCAGAACTTCCGAATGAAATATTCCCAATTTCTCCTAGCGTATCTTCTTCTATGCTAGTTAGATGTTCTTCTGTATTTGATTGATTTGAATCTTGATTATCTTCTTCATTAGTCCCTACATTTAACAATGCGTCTATTTCGTCTTGGGAAAGCATACCATCACTCATCACTTTCATTCCCCTCCTTAATTTCTTCCAACACTTGAACGGAAAGTTTGTTTTTGTACTTACCAGGCTGGACATAGAATTTATCTTCATTATTAATTTTCATTGTTAATGGTTGATCAATTGATTGATCTAAGGCAATCACATCTTCATTGTTCAGTTCCAAAAATTGTTGAATACTTATTGTAGATTTTCCTAGTAAAGCTTTCAGTTCAACGTCAGCGTTTTGTAGGTTCTTTGATAGCTTTTCATATGCTTCTGGATCTCTTTTCTTTGTTGTAGTTTGCATCCAGTACTGCACAGATAATTTGGATATGATTGGTTCTAAAACAATATGTGGAATACAAATATTGATCATTCCACTCGTTTCACCAACTGTCGTATTCAATGAAACGACAACAACAGTTTCATTTGGAGAAACTAACTGAAGAAATTGAGGATTCACTTCAAACTCCTCTAAGATAGGCTCCATATCAATTAATGATGCCCAAGCTTCCTTTATACTAGAAAACCCTTTTTCTAGTAATTGAGAAATTAATATTGTCTCAATCTCTGTTAAGTTATCAATTTTATTAACACTTTCTCCTCTGCCACCTAGAACTCTATCAAGCATACTGTATGCAATATTAGGATTTACTTCCATAATAAGTCGACCTTCTAGTGGTGCCACACTAAACACATTCAAAACAGTAATATTTGGAATCGAACGAATGAATTCCTCATATGGAATCTGATCAACTGATGCTACTGTTATGTTCACATATGATCTTAACTGCGACGAAAAATACGTCGTTAGTAATCTTGCATAATTTTCGTGAATCCTACCAATGCTTCTAATCTGGTCTTTTGAGAACCGTAAAGCTCGTTTAAAATCATATACACGAACCTTTTTTTCTTTTTCTTCTCTTTTCAATTCATCTGCATCCATTTCACCTGTAGTTAATGCGGATAACAGCGAATCTATTTCATTTTGCGAAAGTACTTCATCTACCAAGTATACTCACCTCCATGCCGGAGTAGTTTGCTATTGTAATATTTTCTGAATCGTGTAAACGTCTGCTACTGTTCCTTCTGTCATAACTTCATTTAATTTAGCCATAACGACATCTTCAAGCCCTGGAAGACCTGTTTTAAAATCTTCTTCATCCATCTTGGCCAATTCCTTAATCAATATGTTTTTCACTTGAAAATCACGCTTTTCAATTTCGCTTTTAGCTTTTTTACTATCTGTAATGACTTCAAACTGAATGCGAACAAAACTACCATCATTCAGATCCGTAGTAATTTCAGGTGTGGTGTAAGAGTATTCAACGATATCGTCGATTGTTTGCTCCCCATCGCCATTTTTATCATTTAAGACATATAATACAACCGCAGCAGCAATGCCACCAAGTACCAAAATAGCTATTAATGAAGTTATCATCGTCTTTACTATGTTATTCACTAGTTTCATTCACCTCTTTAAGAGATCGTTGGATCCCAACCTTTTGATAAAAAACTGTAATTTGGTCAACCACTTCTTGTACTGATTCTCTAACAACAATCTTTTTCCCGTTGTGTAGCGTTACCGTTGTATCTGGTAATGCCTGTATTTGCTCGATCATGACCGCATTCAGTACAAAAGGTTCCCCATTCAATCGTGTAACTGTAATCATAATATGGCGGGAGTGCACAGGGCACTCCCTACCTCCTTATTATCGTTTTAGATTAACAAGCTCTTGTAGAATTTCATCTGATGTCGTTATTATTCTAGTATTTGCCTGAAATCCACGCTGAGCAGTAATCATTTCTGTGAATTCTTCGGAAAGGTCAACATTTGACATCTCAAGAGAACCACTCACAATGGATGCTACACCTTCTGATTCAGGTTCAGATAATCCTGTATATCCAGCATTTGGTGTGTTATAGAATAAATTACTACCAGCTTTTTCTAGACCTGCTGGATTTGAGAAGTTAGCAATTGCAATTTGCCCCGCAACTTGTGTATTACCATCTTCATCAATGTAGTTTATAATACCGTTTGATTGTACACTGAAACTTTGTGCAGTATCTGGAATTTGTATGTTGCTAGTTTGTGTGTAATCAAAGCCAGTAGTTGTAATATTTGTTGCTTCACCCGTATAAGATGTATCGTTAAAATCGATTGTAACACCAGAGGGATCATCATTAATGGTAATAGTTCTTCCATCCTCTAAATTCAAGGTGATGACATCAAAAGTACCACTAGTATCTGTATTGGCGGTTATACCAGCTTCATAAATGTTATTACCACTTACAGTAGCATTGCCATTTTCATCAACACTAACTGTTAAACTTTCATCATCTGTCGTAAATTGTCTAGCATCAACCTCATTCGTTTGAAAACCAGTAAGATATAAACCTTGTGGATTTACGATACTTCCATTTTCATCCAAGTAGAAGTTACCAGCACGCGTATATGCTACTGAATCACCATCTCGAACAACAAACATTCCATCGCCCTCTAATGCGAAGTCTAACGGATTGTTAGTTGTTTGGCGGAACCCTTGCGTGTGAATATTATCAATAGATCCTAATTGTGATCCTAACCCAACTTGTGCCGGGTTTACCCCACCACGAGTAGCAGTTGGACCTTGTGCACCTGATGTCATCTGACTCATCATATCTTGAAACGTAACACGACCTTTTTTAAAACCAGAAGTGTTTACATTGGCAATATTATTCCCGATAACATCTAACTTTGTTTGAAAGTTCTTCATTCCTGAAATACCTGCATACATTGAACGTAGCATATTATTTCTCCCCTTTTTGGTTTAAGTTTTAGCTGTATCTGTCATTCAACAGCTAGTTGGCCTCCCATTAGGGTCCAGCCTAATCATTTATTAAAATTGTACCGTCAATATTAGAAAAGATTTTACTCGATGCTTCCTCTCTACCTAGTGCTGTAACAACCACATTGTTTTTAGCACTAACAACCAATGCAGCGTCATTCGTAACTACAAGAGAGTCTGTTACTCCTTTTTCTTTAGCTTCCATAACTTTTTCCGAGATTGTTTGCCATTGCTTATCATTAAAATGAATGTTGCGCTCGGATAAACGTTCGGTTGCATGTTTACTTAGCTTTAATTCTTGTTGTGTAGCTAACACATCTTTAAAACTTGTAGTCGGTTGTTTTACTTCTGGCTTCCTTACATTCGGAAATTGTAATGCATGATGTGGTACTTGATGTACACGATGATCCATGCTACTCACTTCCTTCATCTGGTTCACGTTGATCACTAACTTGCAATACAGAATCTGCGTAGACTTTTTCTCCGTTTTCAAGCTCTAATATTGCCCAACCTTCTTTTTGACTAACTGCTATAACATTACTTTTTTGTTCACCTAGCTTTTCTCCTGTCTCTTCATCATAAGCTTCGTATGTTACCTCTTTACCAATCATATGACTATACTGAATGACTGGAGAAATCAGTTGACTTTGAACCAGATTATCAATCGATTTAGCCATATTCATCGTCTGCTCCAAAGATGAAAAAGTTGTCATTTGTGAAATAAACTCACGATCATCCATCGGACTAGTTGGATCTTGATTTTGCAATTGTGTCATTAAAATTTTTAAAAATTCATCTTTCCCAAGATCTGGACTAGGAGTCCTTGCACTAGATTGATTTTTTAAGTATAGTGATGGATCGATTACTGTCATACATATCACCTACACTTTCTCATTTAGTATTAAATCTTTAAAAGTTGATTCAAAATCAAGATCATTATCTTGTTGTTGACCTTGATCAGATGGTGAATGTCCATCTTGATTATCATTTTGTTCTTTAAAAGCTTGTCCCTCTTGATCCTTTTGTAAATTCTGGCCTTGTTGCTGTGTATTTACATCTTGCTTTTCAATCGAAACTTGGTGTGGTGAAAACATATTTTTTAATTGATTCATATTTGACTCGAGCATTTCTTTGGTTGCCTGAGAAGTAACCATGATTTTGACTGTCATTTCACCATTTACTTGTGTAAGTTTCACCATCATGTCCCCTAGGTTTTCCGGGCGTAAAGTGAGTGATAATTGATTGGTTCCATTAGCCATAGATAGGAATTTACTTGACTTCATTACTTTTTGAACCTGATCCATAAGTTGCTTATCAACCGGTTTTGCTTCTTGTGTTTGATTGACATGAATAACGAATTGTTCCAGTTTCGTAATAGGCGTCGTAGAAAAAACTGTTGCGTTCACACTCTGATTCAATGTGCTTTCTCCTTGTGAGTGTTTCTGCATAGCATGCCGAAGCCATTTAACAACATCTGTTGAGGTTACTTTCGCATCGGAATTATATTGATGATTGGAAACAAGCTGATTTCGTTTTTGAAATGATTGTAATAAATCTTTCAAAACACCTTGGTCTTTTGTGCCTTCTTGCGTTACAAGATTCATTATATTTTTTTCATTACCACTATTCTTATTTAACGCTGTCCACTGCTGCAATAAATCCAAAATTTTTGGAGCAGCCTTTTTCATGTCCTGGTCAGTAGAAATTCCTTGAATAATAGTTGACATTTTAGAAAAAATCTCCATAAATTGCCCCTGTAGAGCAATATTATCCTGTAAGTCCATGTTGACACTTTCCAGATTTAATAGCTGACCATCTTCCGCTATTTCTAACTGTTGTAACGTAAGTTCAAGGAGTTCATGATCCACATCTTGAAGTTGTTCACTTAGTTCATTTAGTTGACTTTGTTGACCTAGCATTGTTTGATTAGTTTCGAATGGTTCCAACCCATCCATCCATTGAAGGGCTAATGGACTTGAATTCATGATTTCTGAGAGAACATTAACCTTATTTCCAGACAAGTTAACACTATCTTCCGATCTCTCGTTTCCCAATTGGAGTAACAGTTCTTGAAACATATCGCCATCTTTTGTGGTATCCTGTTTGTTTGTGCTAACAGGCAATACATTTTTCCCTGCTTGTGAAATTAATAGTAACCCTAACGCATTCATTTCTTCACCCCCTTTCAAGGATATGAAATTAATTATCGCTGTCGATAAATAATCCAGCTAATTCTGCTGCTCTTTCTGCTTCCATCGCTTCTAAAATAGCGCCTCTATCTTTATTAGATAACTGTTTTAAAAGAGATACGGCTGTACTGTCTTCGAGTTGCTCAACGATTCTGGCAGCCTGTTTATTATCCATCTCTCTTAAAGAGCTAGACATATCTTTCACCATATTACTTTCCGCATTACTAGACTCTTCTTGATCAGAAGAATTGTCTTGCTTATTTTCAAGCTTTAATATTTCTTGTTCCAATTGATCTATTATTCCTTCCAGATTTGCCAGTTCATTCGTTAAGCTCTCAATTTCATTATCCTTGCTCGTAATTTCTGTTTGTATTTTCTCTTCATCTTTTGCTTCTTCAGCTTCTTCTTCCGTTGTTATCAAAGTATTAACAACAGGTATATTGTTCCCAGTGTTTTTCGCCCAATCAAGTACATTTACTCCTGCAATGGCAAACGCAACTGCCGTGAGAGAGATTGCGATAATAACCGGTATTACAATTGCAATCAAAAACCATATAATTGGATTCATTTTCTTTTTTTCTTTATTCATTATCTCTTTTGACATGCTATTCACCTATTTTTGTAACTTAGAAATTGTTGGATTGACACTTCGTCCATCATGAAGTTTTCTAATCTTTTTTCTTCTTTTTCATTTTTATTGTGACGAAATTCTATTATTTTTTCATACTTTTTCACTTCAACATGAGCACTCGTTAAGTTAGATTGTTTGGTTTCCATTACCGTTCTTGCTTGTTGTACTTCCTGTTGTAAATTTGAAATCTGTTTATTTAACATTTCAATATACTCAAGTTGATCTTTAATAGAATTGATTTGAGTTGCCTCTTGTAACGAATCTTCATAGGCTTGTTCTGCGACTTCTTTTTTTCGTAATAACGTATATAATGTCGTGGCTATACGTTCAAAATCGTCCATTGATTGTTGGTATGCATGTTGTGCATCCTTCTTTTCTTTCTCGCGTATGTTCAATATTTTGTTTATCGCTACCATATTAGCCATGTTTAATTCCTCCATTTAACAACTGTTTCATCATATCAATCGAGTCATCAAGTGTTATTTGTTCAAAAACTCCCTGTTTTAAAAAGGTTTGTATTTTCGGATAATAAGAAATAGCTTTATCAATCGATTGATCAGTTCCTCGTTTATAAGCACCGATTTGGATCAATTCACTATTCTGCTCGTATGTTGACAATAGTGAACGAATTTGCAGCGCTAAATCAGTATGTTCATCAGTTGCTATTTGGTTCATAACTCTGCTAATTGATTTCAAAATATTAATTGCTGGAAACTGCCCTTGTTCAGCTAATTTACGATCCATAACAAAATGGCCATCTAGAATACCTCTTACTGTATCAGCAATCGGTTCATTCATGTCATCCCCATCCACTAATACGGTATAAAATGCAGTAATAGCACCAGACTCATTTGTTCCAGTTCGTTCTAATAACTTAGGTAAAGTTGCAAACACAGACGGTGTATATCCTTTTGTTGTTGGTGGTTCACCAGTAGCTAAACCAACCTCACGCTGTGCCATAGCAACCCTGGTGACAGAATCCATCATTAGATTTACTTTATAACCAAGATCTCGGAAGTATTCACTTATCGAAGTTGCAGTATAGGCTCCTTTTATTCGCATTAGTGCAGGTTGATCAGATGTTGCTACAACAACAATTGATTTCTTCAACCCTTCCTCACCAAGATCTTTTTCAATAAATTCGCGAACTTCTCGTCCACGTTCCCCGATCAAGGCAATTACATTGATGTCTGCTTCACTATTTCTCGCAATCATACCTAGTAAAGTACTTTTACCAACACCACTGCCTGCAAAAATTCCAATACGTTGACCATTCCCTACTGTTAACATGGAATCTATCGCTTTAACACCAACTTGAAATGGTTCTGAAATCGGCGCTCGGGACATCGGGTTTGGTGGTGCTTGTTCTGTTAAGTAATTAGCGAGCCCTTTTGGTAGTGGAGATTGATCTAAGCTCTCTCCTAAAGAGTTAATCACTTTTCCAATTAATCCTCTTCCAATTTTTATACTTAATGGTTTTCTCGAAGATTCCACTAAGCATCCAGGACCAATATCAGTCAGTTCTGAATAAGGCATTAGAATAATTTTTTCATTATTAAACCCGACTACTTCAGCTAAAATTCTATGTTTATTTGGAGTGTTTGGATGAATATAACAAACTTCACCAATGTTGGCATCAGGACCTTGAGATTCAATCATAATACCAACAACTTGTTGTACTTTACCATAGCGTTTATACGTGTCTGCCTGTTCAACTGCAGAAAGATAATGAGTAATATTCATTGTTTATTCTCCATGACTACTTCGTATAGAACATTCCGTATTTGATTTAGTTGGGTATCAATACTTGCATCTATTTTTCCAAAAGGGTGTTCAATAACGCAACTTTCCTCTGAGGCTGTATCATCCACTTGAATGGTAAGATCTGCCTTACTATCAATGATGCGTTTCAACTCATTCTTTTGATGTAAAACATGCTCATAGTTCTTTGGGTGTAAATAAATAGAAATAAGTGATTTGTCCTTCAATGATTTAATGGCATCTGTAACAATAGGTAGAAAGGTTTCTGGATTATCATGTAGTTGTTTCTTTAAGATTTTCTCCGCAACATCCACTGCAATTTCAACGATAGCATCTTCGCTTTTTTCAATCGTCGCATGATAATCGCTTGTAGCTGACTGAATAATCTCGTTTGCTTGTGCTATTAAACTTTTAAATTCTTCTAAGCCTTCTTCTTTTCCCTGGGAAAAACCAACTTCATAGCCTTTCTGCTTTGCAAGCTCCATATGCTTTTGTTTTTCGTTTTCCCAATTTTGTTTTTCATTCTCAATCTGTTTATTTGTTTCATCAATTATTGATTCTTTTCGCTGTCTTAGTTCTTCCATTTCGTTCCGAATTTGTTCTAGTTGATTTTCTTCTTCAGCAATTACTTCTTGCATTTCAAGATCTGGGTTTTCACTTTTTACCTGAATCTGCCTTACCTGAATTAGTTTCTTCTGTGAATTAGACAATAATATCGTCTCCTCCACCACGTGCAATAACAATTTCACCAATATCCTCAAGTCTTCTTATTATTGCTACGATTCTAGTTTGAGCTTCTTCAACGTCTCGTAATCGTACAGGGCCCATGTATTCCATTTCCTCTTTAAAGGTTTCGGCCATACGTTGTGACATATTCTTAAAGACGATGTCTTTTACTTCATCACTTGAAACTTTAAGTGATAAACGTAAATCATCATTCTCTACTTCTCGAATAACACGCTGAATTGCACGATTATCAAGAATAACAATATCCTCAAATACAAACATCCGTTTCTTAATCTCGTCCGCTAGTTCTGGATCTTGTATTTCTAATGCATCCAATATTGTACGTTCTGTACTTCGGTCAACACCATTTAACACTTCTACCACAGCTTGAATTCCACCTGTCTGTGTATAGTCCTCAGATAATGAAGCGGAAATTTTACGTTCTAACACTTCTTCTACTTGGCTAATGATTTCAGGAGACGTGGAATCCATCGTCGCAATACGTTTTGCCACATCTGCCTGCATTTCCTGTGGTAATTCTGATAAAATTTGACCTGATTGTTCAGAGTCAAGATAAGAAAGTACTAGCGCAATTGTTTGCGGATGTTCACTTTGTATAAAGTTTAAAACCTGCTGCGGATCTGCTTTACGTGCAAAATCAAAAGGTCTCACCTGTAAGGAGGATGTTAAACGACTAATAATATTTGTAGCTTCTTGTTGTCCAAAAGCCTTTTCTAATACTGTTTTAGCGTATCCAATCCCGCCTTGTGAAATATAGTCCTGTGCAAGTGCAATCTGATGAAATTGATCTAACACGTCTTCTTTTAATTGACTTTCAACCTTTTTTACAGAAGAGATTTCCAAACTCAGTTTTTCAATCTCCTCCTCTGTTAAGTGTTTATACACCTCTGCGGAAACATCTGGACCAAGGGAGATTAGTAGAATTGCAGCTTTTTGTTTTCCAGTCAATCTTTGTTTTGCCATGTAATAACCTCCTACTCTTCCCCAATCCAACTTCTTAATAATTTTGCAAAGTCTTCTGGTTTATCTTTCGCCATTTTTTCTAGTTGCTTTTTACGAACAATGGATTCAGAATCTTCATCCCCGGAAATTTCTGGTACTTCCGTGTTTTGCCCATATTCATTTTCCGTCTCAACGACTTCTTCTGTATTATCTTTTTTGTTGCGCATTAGTAATGCTATTAACACAATGATCACGACTAATAATAAGCCACCTACAATATACATCCAAGGTGAAATTGTTGGTGTTGCTCCTTGTGGAACAGATGTCGTTTCGCTAAATTCTTGGAATACGATTGATGTCTTCTCTTCAGGTGTTATTTCTCCGTATTCTTTATCGACTGAAGTAGTAATAATTGAGTTTAATATCGATGCAATTCCTTCTTCTACTACATTCATGTCTTGTTGGGTTAAATATTGGACTTCGTTACCATCTCTTTGTCGTACATTATCAACAGCGACTTGGATACCTAAATCTCGAACTTTATATGGACTTTCAACAATGTCCCTGCGTATACGATTAAATTCATTGTTTATTGTTTCTTTAACTAGTTCGTATTCACCATCTTCACCATCATCTAACCCAGTATAATCATCTATTGTGTCATCATCACCTAAGTTCGGAACTCCACCGACATTAGCACCATTTCCTGAGTATGTTTCTTGAATGGATTCAATACTCACTGGTAGTCCTTCCATGTTTTCAGGGTCGATTGGCTCAACTAGCTCTTCCACACGATTTTCCTGTGTAAAGTCAACATCAGCAGTTACAGAAACGATTACATTATCCATTCCTACCATTGTTCCTAGCATTTGTTGGACTCTTCGTTGAATATCTCGTTCAATATCCTGTTTTACAGTTTGTTGGTACGTGTATGTATCTTGTGCACCAGAACCATCTTGTGAATTTTGGTCGAAATACTCGAAATATTGATTCATAATAGCAATGTTTTCTGGAGCGAGATTCGGCACCGCTCTCGAAACGAGATGATATAAAGAGTCTATTTGATTACCTTCAAACTGATAACCTGGTTGTGTATGAAGTACGATTGATGCTGATGTAGGCTGCAACGATTCACTCGCAAACACCGGTTCTTTAGGCATAGTAATCATCACTTGGGCATCCTGTATACCATCTATCCCTTTAATTAAATTACCTAATTCCGTTTGCATCGCATCTAACTTCATCATATTGAATTCGTTATCTGTTACTCCCCAAGAAGTGTTCTGGCTAAAAAACGAATAATCAATATTACCACTGCTCGGTATACCCTGACCCGCTAAATCTACTAGTAATGTATCTACTTGTGCTTCAGGTACAGTTATGGCCGTACCACCATCAAGTATCTCATATGGTATACCTCTCGCATCTAACTCCGTTTTTATTTGCCCTACTTCTTGTATGGATAAATTATTGTATAAAGGAACATATTTAGAATTATTCGCAAATAATGAAATAGTTGCAATGAGGGCAATTATAATTACGATTGATCCTATAAAGATTCCTTTTTGACTTTTTGATCGATTCGACCAAAAGGTTTGAACTGTATCTCTGGTTTTCATTATTTTTTCCTTCATATATTCCCCCGCCAAATATCAAACAAATATCAATTATATTATTTTTTGTTTAAACATTTCAAAAATAAAGCCGATAATAAAATAAAACAAAAATTAAAAATTATACTTGCATCCGCATAATCTCGTTGTAAGCATCAATAACTTTCCGCTGCACTTGAACAGTTGTTTCTAAAGTAACACTTGCTTTTTGAGCGGTAATCATCACATCATGCAGGTCATCTATTTTCCCTTGAGCTAATGCTTCTGTTTTTTGATCTGAAATGATTTGTGTTTCATTAACGCCTTCAATAGCATTTTTCAGAACGTTAGCAAACTTGGACTGTGCTTCACCAGGTGAAATTGTAGGTGTATTTAGCTTTAAGTCTACCGCTAACGGTTTCTGAACATTATTTATTGATTGAACCATTCGAATACAACCCCTCCATTTATTATTTTCCGATTTCTAGTGCTTTCATCAGCATTCCCTTACTCGCATTTAATGAAGTTACATTTGCTTCATAAGATCTTGTAGCACTCATTAAATCAACCATTTCTTTTAGTGGATCAACATTTGGTAATTGAACATATCCAGCCTCATTCGCATCCGGATGTGTTGGGTTAAAAACTAATTTGAATGGTTCTTCATCCTCCACTATTCCAGAAACCTTTACTCCTGTACCAGAATTAGTTATATTGGATGAAGCTTTGTGAAGAAATGATTTAAAATTATTATCAGTAGGTACTACATTAACCATTTTTCGACGGTAAGGTTCATATTCACCATTTTCGTTTATGGTTGCACGTGTCGTTGTTGCGTTTGCAATATTAGAAGAGATGACATCCATTCGAAGTCTTTGCGCCGTTAACGCACTTGCACTTGAATTGATTGAATTAAATATTGACATAATTATCTTCCTCCTCTAATGACAGATTGTAAACTACTGAACTTTCCATTAAGACGATCTACCAAAGCTTGGTAATAGATTTGATTTTTAGCTAATTCCGACATTTCTTTATCGACGTCAACGTTATTACCGTTATGATTATAAGCTGTTTCATTGTTTGTAACTATTTTATAGGGTGTGTGTTGACTTTCTCCAAATGGGATATGTCGTGCATCCGTACGTTTAGCAGAAGTTGAATTAGCTAGCGCATCGTTCAACACGTTTTTAAAAACGACATCCTGCGACTTATAATTTGGTGTATCAACATTTGCTATGTTTGTAGAAATGGTTTGATTTTTCATTGTGGCGTAGTCGAGTGACTTTTCAAGCGATTGGATTGTTCCTCCAAATAAATTCATTTTTTCACCCTCCCTGTTTACTAAAAATAATAAAGAAATATTTTTTTATACAAAAACCGACATAAATAGATAATTCCCTACGAATATTGTAATTTATTTACCCATTAAAGTCTATCAAATTTCGACATATTTCCTTTTAACGGGGGCAAAATAGTTATAATTTACTAGGATGATATAACCAACACAAAACCTATAGATGATGAATACTTAATAGAAAGTAAAATACACAAAAAAAGTTAGCAGGATTAGCTGCTAACTTTTTTTGTGTATTTTTATCATTTTGTAACGTAAGGATTCTATAATCCCTTATCTTGAACGTAATTTTTCTAATTCTACAAGGAACTTATCATTAAGTACTTTAATGTATGTTCCTTTCATTCCTAGTGAACGGGATTCGATAACTCCAGCACTTTCTAATTTACGAAGTGCATTTACGATAACAGAGCGTGTAATTCCTACTCGGTCAGCTATCTTACTTGCAACAAGTAGTCCTTCCTTACCATTCAATTCTTCAAAGATATGATCAATTGCCTCTAACTCACTATAAGAAAGAGAGCTAATTGCCATTTGAACAACTGCTTTACTTCTAGCTTCCATTTCAATTTCTTCTGTTTTTTCATGTAAAATTTCCATTCCAACAACGGTTGCGCCATATTCAGCTAGCAATAGGTCATCGTCATTAAAGCTTTCCGTTAATCTACCAATGATTAACGTACCTAACCTTTCTCCGCCTCCAATAATTGGAATAATTGTTGTCAAACCACTTTTAAATAATTCACGGTTCTCAACCGGAAATACAGTATAAGGACTATCAATTTCAAGGTTTGCTGTAGTTTCGTGAATGTGGAAAAGTCCTTCCGTGTACTCCTCTGGGAATTGTCTTTCTTCTAGCATCCCTTTCATGCGTTCATTTTCGATCTCTTGGTTAATAGCGAAACCTAATAATTTACCTCTTCTACTTAAGATGAACACATTTCCTTTAATAACATCTGTTAAAGATGCAGCCATGTCGTTAAAGTTAACTGACTTCCCTGTTGCTTTTTGTAACATTGCATTAATTTTTCTTGCGCGATTTAAAAGTTCCATAATGATCCTCCATTTTTTAAATAATTATTAGTTTTTTATAAAATAAATTGACTTAAGTCCTTATTTTTTACGATAGTACTAAGTTTCCCATCTACATAATTAGGAGTTATTTCGATAGTCTCCATATTAATATCAGGGGCTTCAAATGATAAATCTTCTAATAGTTTTTCTAGAATGGTATGAAGTCTTCTAGCACCAATATTATCAGTATCTTGGTTAACTTGATAAGCGATCTCAGCTAATCTATTAACAGCTTGGTCTGTAAATACAACATTTATACCTTCTGTTTTCAACAATGCTTCATATTGTTTTAATAAAGCATTTGAAGGTTCCTTTAAAATTCGTTTAAAATCTTCTACAGACAGTTTTTCGAGTTCCACGCGAATCGGAAATCTACCTTGTAATTCAGGAATTAGGTCTGATGGTTTAGCCATATGGAATGCACCTGCTGCAATAAATAACATATGATCTGTTTTAACTGGACCATGTTTAGTGACAACAGTTGACCCTTCTACAATAGGTAAAATATCGCGTTGTACACCTTCTCTTGAAACATTAGGAGAATTGTCTTGTTTGCCAGCTACTTTATCAATTTCATCGATAAAGATGATACCGGATTGTTCTGCGCGTTCAATAGCTTCCTGAGCAACCTCTTCCATATCAACCATTTTTTGCGCCTCTTGCTGTGTCAACACTTCTCTCGCCTCAGAAACAGGTAGTTTTCGCTTCTTTTTCTTTTTTGGCATAAACTGACCAAATGCATCCTGCATATTCATTCCCATTTGCTCCATGCCCGATCCTTGTAACATATCAAACATAGATGGTGGCATTTCTTCTATTTCAACTGTTACAATATGATCTTCCAACTCGCCAAGTGATAATTGATGTTCGATTCGTTGTCGTTTATTTCTTATTTCTTCATTTTTTTCTGGTTCGTGATCATCTTCATTTGAATTTCCCTGACCAGAAAAAAGCATTTCAAAAGGATTCGTCATCGTTGACTGTTTTTTAGCTTGAGGTACAAGTAGCTTTACTAGTTGTTTATTTGCCTCAACTTTCGCCTTTTCCATAACTTGGCTCATCTTTTCTTCTTTTACCATTCTCATGGACATTTCAACGACGTCACGAACCATTGATTCTACATCTCGACCGACATAACCAACCTCTGTGAATTTTGTAGCCTCTACTTTCACAAAAGGGGCACCAACTAACCTCGCTAACCTTCTTGCTATTTCCGTTTTACCTACCCCGGTAGGACCTATCATCAATATATTTTTGGGGACAATCTCATCTTTAATTTTCTCATCAAGCTGTGTTCTTCGATAACGGTTCCTAAGTGCTACAGCAACCGATTTTTTAGCATTTTGTTGTCCTATAATGTATTGATCTAATTGATTTACAATTTGCCTTGGAGTAAAATTTAGTCCCATGATCACATGGCCTCCTTATTAGTCAAGTACTTCCAGCGTAATGTGATTATTCGTATAAACACATATATCACCCGCAATTTCCATTGCTGCCTGTGCAATTTCTTTTGCTGATAAATGATCAGAATAGTTAACTAGTGCTCTACCCGCACTCAAAGCATAGTTACCACCAGAACCAATTGCAAGAATACCATCATCTGGCTCTATTACTTCTCCTGTACCTGATACTAATAGCATATTGTCCTTATTCATTACAATCAACATCGCTTCTAGCTTTCGTAGCACTTTATCACTTCGCCACTCTTTAGCTAATTCGACTGCAGCACGAGTTAAATTTCCGTTATAAGCTTCTAGCTTAGCTTCAAATTTTTCAAATAATGTAAAAGCATCAGCAACAGAACCAGCAAATCCAGCTAAAACTTTTCCGTTAAATAACCTTCGTACTTTTTTGGCTGTATGCTTCATTACAACAGCATTTCCTAATGTTACTTGCCCATCTCCACTCATTGCACATTCACCATTATGCATAACTGCAAAAATCGTAGTTGCATGTATTTCATGCGCCAATAAAATCACCTCATCGCCTATATTCTTAATCATTAGCTCTTGGGTGGCTGTTCAAATAAATTTTCCGCAAATGATCTTTAGTAACATGTGTATAAACCTGTGTAGATGATAAATTCTCATGTCCTAACATCTCCTGGACTGTACGTAAATCGGCTCCTTCATTTAACATATGTGTTGCAAAAGTATGCCTTAATTTATGCGGGTGTACATGAACAGTAAGTGCAGCTTTTTCTACCATTTTCTTTAAAATCAGTCGAATTCCTCTATCTGTCAGAGGTTTACCACGAGAATTTAAAAAGACACATTCCGTTTCTATATTTGATTTATGCAAAAGCTTTTGTCTACCATCTTGTATGTAAGTGTTCAAGGCTTTTTCAGCAAAACTACCAAATGGGATGTACCTTTCCTTTCTCCCTTTACCAGAAACAAGAATTGTTCCAATAGAGAAATCGATATTACCTAAGGTTAATTTCTGGCATTCGCTTACCCTTATTCCAGTAGCATAGAGTATTTCTAAAATAGCTTGATCTCTTTGCCCTAATGGATCCGTAAGATCATTTATCTCAAAAAGCTTTTCTAGCTCTTCCATATATAAAAATCCCGGAATCGGTTTAGATGCTTTAGGTAATGTTACGTTAATAAATGGATTCATTGTAACGATTAATTCTCTTTCAAGAAACCTAAAAAAGCTTCTCAAGCTCGATATCTTTCTCGAAACACTTCTTCGAGATAATTGTTGATTATACAACTGAGTTAAAAATACTCGGACAATACGTTGATCTATCATTTCCAAATCATGAATACTTTCTTGCTGTAGAAATAAAAAAAACGTTTCTATATCCTGAAGATAATATTTAACAGTATATGGTGAAGCGTTTTTCTCGATTTGCAAATACTCGTTAAAGTCCTTACTATAAGTAGAAAAACTAATCAATTTTTCACCTCTTTGAACAGCGAATAAATCATAACACACAATGAATAGGAAATGCAATTAACTTAACAAAATTGTAACAAAATTCTGAATTGATTTCAAGGAAATTGATTTAACGCTATGAAACAACGTAAATAAAGAATTTATTTGTTACTGTCAAGTACTTCACCTTACCAAGACGTAATTATATCTTGTTCATAATGAATAGTCAACAATTACAAATTTAAAATGTTTATTAAATATTGTATACCCTTAAAATATTTAGATATACATGTTAATTTACATTTTTTAGTTATATTCCACCTATTATTTCCTTAAAACCTAAAAAGTAAAACTACATCCTTACAATATTCTCACAAACTAAACCCGGCTGCCCATAACAGCCGGGTTAACTTTACTGAACTTTTTCCTTATAGTCGCATTCTGTGCATTGTATTTGAACTTCTTTTTTACTGCGTTTTTCCACAAGAAGTGATTCACATTTTGGACAAGGTCTTGAAATTGGTTTATCCCACGATACGAAATCACATTCGGGGAACTGATCACAACCGAAAAATACTCTTCGCTTCTTGGACTTTCTTTCAACCACGTTTCCTTCTTTACATTTTGGACAGGTTACGCCAATCTCCTTTAGGATCGGTTTTGTATTGCGACACTCAGGGAAGTTTGAACATGCTAAGAACTTTCCATATCTACCCATTTTGTATACCATTTCATGACCGCAATTTTCACAGTCGATTCCTGCAGGCTCATCCCTTATTTCAATTTTTTCCATCTCTTTTTCTGCTATATCAAGACGTTTATGGAAATCACCATAAAAGTCATCTAACAGTTTGATCCATTCGACTTTACCTTCCTCGATTGCATCAAGATCACTTTCCATTTTAACAGTAAAGTCCACATCAATGATTTCCGGGAAGAATTCCTTCAATAAGTCAACAACAATAACACCAAGTTCCGTTGGCACAAATCGCTTATGGTCAATTGTTACGTATCCTCTACGCTGAATCGTATCCAATGTAGGGGCATAGGTAGAAGGTCGACCAATTCCTTGTTCTTCCATTGTCCGAACAAGGCGTGCTTCCGTATAGCGCGGAGGTGGTTGCGTGAAATGTTGGTTCGGTGTGATTTCTTCAGCATTCACAAGAGAACCTTCATCCATGTCTGGTAACAATTTGTCTTCATCTTTCTTGTTATCATCATTTCCTTCCACATAAACCTTCATAAATCCCTTAAATTTAATTTTTGAACCGGTTGCACGAAATTCTACATCACTATTAACTAAATGAATGGTCATCGTATCCAAAATAGCTGGTGCCATTTGACTAGCTAAAAAGCGTTCCCAAATTAGTTTGTAAAGGCGTAGTTGGTCACGAGACAATATCTCCTTCAAGGACTTTGGATCACGCATTACTGAAGTAGGACGGATTGCTTCATGAGCATCTTGTGAACCTTCTTTTTGCTTTTCCGCTTTCTCCGTACCTAAATACTCGTTACCAAACTGTTCCTGTATATAACCCTTTGCCTCTTCTTTAGCTGTATTTGAAATTCTTGTTGAGTCAGTACGCATATATGTAATTAGACCTGTAATACCACCGGCCTTCTTACCTAGATCAATTCCCTCATACAATTGTTGCGCTACCATCATCGTTTTCCTAGCACGAAAATTTAATTTCCGAGCAGCCTCTTGTTGCAAGGATGATGTCGTGAATGGTTTCGCTGGATTACGTTTTCGTTCTCTCTTATTCACTTTATCTGCAGTAAATTTTCGATCATCTAATTTTTTTAGAACTTCATTAACTTCTTCTTCTGATTTCAACTCTTGTTTTTTTCCATTAATACCATAAAAGGCTCCCCGGAAGGTTTCTTTATCTTTCTGGAAATCAGCTTCAATGGACCAATATTCTTCCGGTTTAAAGTTTTCTATCTCTTTTTCTCTATCAATAATCATTTTAAGAGCAACTGATTGTACACGACCAGCACTTAAACCCTTTTTAACTTTTTTCCATAATAAAGGGCTAATATTATAACCGACTAAACGGTCTAGGATTCTTCTCGCCTGTTGGGCATCCACTAAATCCAAGTCAATGGAGCGCGGATTTTTAAATGAATCTTTAATTGCATCCTTCGTTATTTCGTTGAACACTACTCGACATTCAGAATCTTCATCCACGTTTAAAATATGTGCTAAATGCCATGCAATTGCTTCCCCTTCACGATCCGGGTCAGCCGCTAAGTATATTTTTTTGGCTTTCTTAGCTGCCTTTTTTAAATCTTTTAAAACATCGCCTTTACCACGAATTGTAATATACTTAGGTTTAAATTGTTCTTCAACATCAACGCCCATTTGACTTTTGGGTAAGTCGCGAACATGTCCCATTGAAGCTTTTACTTTATATTTCTTTCCTAAGTAACGTTCAATTGTCTTTGCTTTTGCAGGTGATTCAACAATCACTAAATAATCTGCCATAAATTCTCCTCCAATTGAGGTTGCATTTTAGAAACAACAATGTCTCCTAAATCTCTTCATTATTAAGGTATTAATATCATTATGATTCGTAAATCTTTTTCATTATAGAAATCTTCACTAATATTAAATATATACATCACTTTTGTCAAACATACTGTTATATGTTTTACCAAATAAAGACCCAACAACATAGTTTATATACGTAATGACTTCCAATTCTCTCCTATGATCTCCCAATCTTCAAGTAGATCTGTCGAAGTAGATACAAGCTTTGCGCCATCTTGAATCATTTGATGGCAGCCTTTCGTTTGGGGAATGAGTGGTGATCCAGGTACAGCATATACCTCTCTTCCTTGATCAAGGGCTTGGTCAACGGTAATTAATGTTCCGCTTTTCTCCATTGCTTCAATGACTAATGTTCCAAAACTTAAACCACTTATAATTCTATTCCTTTCCGGAAAATGAAAAGGTTTTGGAGAAACATTTGGAGGATATTCCGATAATACTAAACCATCTTTTTCCATTTGTTTAAAAAGTCCGAAATTTTGCCTCGGATAGATATGTTGAAATCCACCACCTAGAACAGCTACTGTTTTTCCATGTTCGGCAAGAGATAACCGATGGGCAAAACTATCGATTCCTTTTGCCATCCCACTAATTATGACCCAGCCTTCCTTGACAATCGGTTTTACAATGAGGGCTAATTTTGCCATTGCTTCGTTAGATGGGTTTCTCGTTCCAATTACACTAAGTGATGGTTTTTCGTCTAAAATAGTCGTATCCCCTATTGCATAGATGACAAGTGGAGCATCTTTAATTGTTTTTAACATAAAAGGGTAGTTTTCGTCAACTATTGAAATGATGGTATATCTGCTACTATCTTGAATAATTTGGTTGAATAACTTTTCATTGTGGAGGTCTTGATGAAATTGTGTAGCGTTCTTCATCGGTATATTTACCATATTACTTATCTTCGTGGATGATAAATTGTAGATTGCTTTTAAAGAGGGATCAAACTGGAGAATTTTTCGAATGGTTCGACGTGTAATACCACGACATTGATGAAGATGGATTAACTTCATTCGTATAGCTTTCAGATAAATCACTTCCTTTATTTAAATGTAGGAACCTAAAGGTTATCACCTTTAGGCTCCTATGTTAATTAATGAGTTTTACACTTTGCTACTAAATCATTTTCTTCTAATACTTTAATCATTGTTTCTCCCATAACTGCTGGAGTTTCAGCTACTTGGATACCACATTCATTCATGACACGGATTTTTTCTTCTGCAGTACCTTTACCACCAGAAATAATAGCTCCGGCATGTCCCATGCGTTTTCCTGGAGGTGCCGTTGCGCCACCAATGAATCCAACAACAGGTTTCTTCATATTTGCTTTAACCCATTCTGCCGCTTCTTCTTCCGCAGTACCACCAATTTCACCAATCATGATTACTGCTTCTGTTTCAGGATCCTCGTTAAATGCTTTCAGTACATCGATGAAATCTGTACCATTTACAGGGTCTCCACCGATACCTACAGCTGTAGACTGACCGAATCCAGCTTCTGATAATTGATGTACTGCTTCATATGTTAAGGTTCCAGAACGTGAAACAACACCAATATGTCCTTTTTTATGGATGTAACCAGGCATAATACCAATTTTACATTCTTCAGGTGTAATAACACCAGGGCAGTTAGGTCCTACAAGTCGAGTCTTTTTACCTTCCATATAACGTTTTACTTTTACCATATCCATTACTGGGATATGCTCTGTAATACAAATAACAAGATCTAGCTCGGCATCTACCGCTTCTAGAATAGCATCAGCTGCAAATGGAGCAGGAACATAGATTACGGATGCATTCGCTCCCGTTTTCGCTACAGCATCTTGCACTGTATTGAAAACTGGAACCCCTTCTACTTCCGTACCACCTTTTTTAGGTGTTACACCACCTACGATTTTTGTACCATATTCAAGCATTTGTTTTGTATGGAATTTAGCTGTACCACCAGTAATACCTTGAACAATTACTTTTGTATCTTTATTTATAAATACACTCATTTTCGTCCGTCCTTTCTATCTTTTTACGTAATATCAACTTATTTTACTAAGGAAACTATTTTTTCTGCTCCATCAGCCATAGATCCTGCTGATGTAATATTTAGGCCAGATTCATCAAGAATCTTTTTACCTAAATCAACATTTGTTCCTTCTAAACGTACAACAAGTGGAATTTCAAGACCTACTTGTTTTGTAGCCTCTACTACACCTTCAGCAATGACATCACATTTCATGATTCCACCGAAAATGTTCACAAAAATTCCTTTTACATTGGAATCGGACAAAATGATTTTAAATGCTTCTGTTACTTTTTCAGCTGTTGCGCCGCCCCCAACATCAAGGAAGTTTGCTGGGTCGCCACCATAGTGCTTAATGATGTCCATTGTAGACATCGCAAGCCCTGCTCCGTTTACCATACAGCCAATATTTCCATCTAAGGATATATAGCTAAGGTCATATTTAGATGCTTCAATTTCTTTTTCATCTTCTTCATCTAAATCACGTAATTCGAAAACGTCTTTTTGACGATATAAAGCGTTATCATCGAAATTTAATTTCGCATCTAATGCAAGCACTTCCCCATCACCTGTAGTAACAAGTGGATTTATTTCTGCAATAGAGCAATCTTTTTCCACAAATGCTTGATATAGACTCGTCATAAATTTAACCGCTTTACCAATTAATTCATCTGGTATATTTATGTTAAATGCTAGTCTACGAGCTTGGTACCCTGATAACCCTACTACTGGATCAATTACTTCTTTAAATATTTTTTCAGGAGTTTTTTCTGCTACTTCTTCAATTTCTGTACCGCCCTCTTCAGATGCCATCATAACAACTCGTGAAGTTGCACGGTCTAATACTAGCCCGACATAATATTCTTTCTGAATGTCACAGCCTTCTTCAATAAGTAAGCGTTTAACTTCTTTTCCTTCTGGACCTGTTTGATGTGTAACAAGGGTTTTACCTAGAATCTCATTTGCATATGTACGAACTTCATCTAGATTTTTTGCAACCTTTACTCCACCTGCTTTACCACGGCCACCAGCATGGATTTGTGCTTTTACTACTGAAACTTGTGATCCTAATTTCTCAGCAGATTCGACAGCTTCTTCCACTGTGTATGCTACATATCCATTTGGTACCTTTACACCATAGTTGCGCAAAATTTCTTTGCCTTGATATTCATGAATGTTCATGCTTTGTCCTCCCATCAAAATTCACTGCATTACCATTGTATTAAAAAATGAAAAATATAACAAGAATTGTAGAACAATAATGTCATTTATTTGTTAGTTTTTTTCTTCATCATTCAATTGTTGATCCGTATGATAGATAAATGCAAATACTTCAGCTACTGCCTGGTATAGCTCCTGGGGTATTTTTTCATTTATATTTAATTCTGCTAGCAATTCTACTAAGGAAGGGTCTTCGATAATAGGAACATCATTCATTTTTGCTTTTTCGATAATATTTTCAGCAATTAGCCCTTTTCCATTTGCCGTTACCTTAGGTACACTTTCACGATTGGGATCATATTGAAGCGCAGCGGCTTTCTGCCTTTTTTCTATCATATTCGGTAGTCAACTCCTTGATAAGATAATGGCTGTTTTATATAAGACGGATCAATTTGAGGTTCACTGTTCTGCTTTAAAGGTTTAAAAGAAATAGTAGATAGTTGATAATCCAACCCTTCTAACCCTTTTCGTAGTAAAGGCTTCAATGGATTCGACAGATTACTTATATCTAAATGATCATTAAATATCGTAATGGATACGGCGCGTTTTTGAATGTACATATCAATTATTGTTTCTTTAACATTTGCTAATTCCAAATAAAATAGAATCCGACAAAAATCAGGGTTTATTTCACCAGATTCCGTTTTTTTCCCTTCAAATTCTAGTTGTATATCTTTTGCTAACCCTAGTTTTTCTGCTGGGATAGTTAAGTTAGCTTGAAGTATGTTCATTGTTTCATTTACAGATTGTAGCTGCATTCCATTTATATAATGTAGAAGTTGCCTGGAATTATCTTGTACAGCTCCATCTGTTTGTTGAATCATTTGAATGAGCATCGACTTAATCGTCTGTAATTGCTTTTCAGGATTTTCATTTCCTATGCTACTTTCATAAGAAAGACCTGTACTAGATAACACCTGATTTAGTTGACTTAAAAACTGATCTTTTGGAGTACTTAAATTGGTTAAGATCTGATCGATTGTACGAAACGTTAGTTCATTAGACAACGTCTGTAATTGTGTAAACAATTGTCGTAATGCGGCACCAGTATTCTGTATTGGTATTTGTTGGTCCTTTTGTAATAATGGAGATAGATTTTTGGTTAAATCATTACGTATTTGTTCAAAAGATTGGTTTGTCATAGGTGTTTCCCGATTAATCGCTTGACTGAGGGATCTCTCCCATTTTTGTAATAGTTCACTAGCTGCTGCTTGAAGTCCATGTTTATTCTGGGCAAGGTGCTCCAACCTTGTATTAACTTCTGTTGATTGTAGTTGATATGGTAGTTTCTCCGTTGTACTTGGGCTATTCAACAAATTAGTAGATACATTTTTCTGTTTCATAAATGCTTCCCAACTATCTTTCCACTGCGAAAATTCTACCGAATGACTTACTCCTCCTGCAGCTTTCAACACATTTAACACAGATGGGGAATTGGTTGTAAAATCTGATACTATCTGTTTTACAAGCCCAGACCTTTCTCCCATTGGTGGTACCGTCAATTGCGTTAGTCTATTCAATAGGTTCTGTTGTAAATCTGTTTTTTGAATACCATTATGTAACGATAGGGATAGAGATTTCATTGCTTCAGAAAAATTGTTTGTATTTTTAGTTAATAGTGCTTGAAAAACGGAGTCTGACAAAGGTAGACGATTTTGAATCATACCCTTTATAATTTGTACTGCTTGTGGATGATTTCCAGCTCCTTCAAACAATTGTAATGCTTGTGCTAATTGCCCTCTATCAAATGGTATTTTCTCTTTTAGAAGTAATTGAACAAATGAAATATTAGTATTAGTCGTTCTAAATCCTAATTGTTCCAATAGTTGGAGTGTGTTTAACCGATCCTTCTGTTGTAATTGATGACCTAGTACACGCAAGTGAATGAGTGAATCTGTTGCTTTTACTTGAAAGTGGTAATTGGATCCAACCGTTAGGGAAGCTTCTAATTGTGCAACAAGTTGTCTGGAGCCAAGTTGTATTTGCGCTTTATTATTTGGAAAAAGTTTAATTATTTTACCTTGTACAATTTGACCGGTTCTTAACGGCTGTATTGATTCTGTCGTTTTTGTCATGCGATTTCCATTAATTTGCTGTATACTCATTCAAGTAACGCCACCCATCTATTCATTCACTATTCACTCATTTATATCATCTAGCATTACATTTCGAACAGGAGAAAAAGATTCACGATGATAAGGAGATGCACCATATTTTTTCAAATTATCCATATGGTGTTTCGTTCCATACCCCATATTGGATTGAAAATCATATACTGGATATTCCGTATGTATATCTTTCATAATCCTATCTCGTGTTACCTTTGCTAACACACTTGCGGCAGCAATAGATATACTTTTCGAATCACCTTTAATAATTGCCTCAGATGAACATGTTAATCCATCCAATTCTACAGCATCAATTAGTACATGGTCTGCAATGGGATTTAATTGAGAAATAGCATCTCGCATTGCTAGCTTCGTAGCTTCAAGGATATTGATATCATCTATCTGTTGATTAGTTACGATTGATATCCCAAAACTAACTGCATTTTCCTTAATAATTGTAAAAAATGCATTTCTTTGTGTTTCATTAAGTTGTTTAGAGTCATTCAACCCTATTAATCTAAAATCTTGCGGTAAAATAACTGCAGCTGCAACCACAGGACCTGCTAAAGGGCCACGACCAGCCTCATCAACTCCGGCAATATATCTGCATCCACTCGCATAATGATGATTCTCATAAAAACACATCTCTTCAAAGGCCAATTCTAATGCTTGTTCTTTTATTTTTTGCTTTTCATAGCCTTCAATTAGCATCTGAACACCTTTTCGGTTATCTTTTTTTAATTCCTGTAAGAGTTTATCGTCTATGTTATCTGTTCGAAATAACTGTTTTAAATTTGCTATGGATTGCTTTTTCATCATGGACACCTGTCTTTCTTGCTTTATATATCGGTAGAATCAAGAATTTTATTAATCCTTAAATAGTATGAGGCTCGGACATAACTTAATCTTTTCACTCTATGGACGAGCGAATACATGATAGAAAGTATAGAATGTATTTTTTCAACGGTAGAACCTTAAATTCATAGTTGATGGAAAATGTGCAGTAACTTTCGCTAGGATTTACTTTCTTTCACACATTTCGAAGGGATTGCTATACAACCACTCCGGCAGAATACTTCGCTTTTACTTCCAGCACAAGTGCGACATCTGTTCAAGCTCCTTTAGGTCGCTTTTACAGTGTCTACTTTGCCGCGGGCACGGCCTCAGCCATGGTACTTCTCGAATATGCTTCTTCGTTCCCTTGCGCCGAGGAAGCATGCTTCGGAGCGTAACTAGAAGACGCAGGCGCATCTCCGGGTTCTTCGGACACGTGCTGTTCCCGCAGGACAAATGTTTTCGGTGGGCCGAGTAATCGCAGGCCCAAGGAATGCTACGGCAGCATTGCATCGCACGAAGAAAATTGATTTATATTTTCGAGGAGTCTACGTATTCTGCCTACACTGATGGTGGTTCTCTGCTTATGGAGTGGTAGTAACCCATGCTATCAACATTTAGTGAGGCTCTTCTATCAATACATGTCATGAAGTTGTAATGCACTATTCTAGCGGAAGAAATACACGTAGACTCCGGGCGGGAGGAGAGGCATCGGTGAGACCCCACAGTGCGTAGCACGAGGAGGCTCACCAGCCGCCCGCGGAAAGCGAAGTGTATTTCTGGAGCCAGATTTGGTGCAGTACATTTAATTTTAGATTTCACCACGTTTTTCATAATAAGTTAATGCGCATTCTATATATTATTAGTAACAATATTTCCGAAAACACCCCAAAAAAAGAAAAATCCAAACTAATTCGAATTCTAATTGAAGAATTCTGAATCACAGTCCGGAATTTTCTTTGACTATAACAATTTTGTCCCAGCCTTATTACCTTTAAATTTCTTCTGGGGTTTCTAGTGTAATATTACCTAATCTCCCTGTACGAAGGTCTCGTATGACGATATCCGATACTTTATCGAAATTCACGTTTCCCCCACCTTCTAAAGCACCATGCTGTTTACCGATTTTGACAAAAATATCCCACATATCTTCCATATCTTTTTCGATTTGATAGCGTTCTTCAATCAGCTTCGGGTAATGTTCCTGCATGTACTTTATGACAAATGCTACTATATCTTGCAAGGAAAGTAATTGATCCTTAATCGTTCCAATTGCAGCTAAGCGGTACCCAACAATTTCATCTTCAAACTTGGGCCACAAAATTCCCGGTGTATCTAATAATTCAAAATCCTTTTTTACTTTAATCCAAAGCTGATGTTTAGTAACACCAGGGCGATCACCCGTTTTTGCGATCTTTTTATTTGCTAGTCGATTAATCAACGTCGATTTACCGACATTTGGAATACCAACAATCATAGCCCTTGCAGCTCGAGGCTGTATTCCTTTTTTCATGAGCTTTTCCATCTTCTCTTGACCTTGTTCTTTTGCTATTTGAATTACTCGCTTAATATCTGCTTTATCATTTACATTAATCGCAATCGCAGTAATGTCATTTTCCTGAAAATACGTAATCCACTTTTCCGTCTGCTTCTGATCTGCCAAATCCTTTTTCATTAACACAATCATTTTAGGTTTGTTTTGTAATACTTGATGTAGCATTGGATTTTGTGACGATAACGGTGCACGTGCATCTACTAGCTCCATCACGAAATCAACTAACTTTAACTTTTCCTCTACTTCACGTCTTGCTTTAGCCATATGGCCCGGAAACCATTGTATTGTCATGTTACCCCTACTTTCCTATCGTTTGCATACGGTCAAATGGCCAATAAATTATACTCGTAGTACCGACAATTTGTTCTGTGGAAATAAGACCCAACGCCCTACTATCCGTTGAATTGTTTCGGTTGTCACCTAAAACTAGTACATGTCCTTCTGGAATCACATCATGTCCACCTGGTAATTCTTCAAGTGTAAAGTCATTCGTTGGTCCTGGAAATGGTAATGCAGGATCTTGCTCTTTCGAATAAAAATTCTCTTCGACTGCTTCACCATTTATGTATAATACATTATTTTTAAATGCTACGTGTTCCCCTGGTAGACCGATAACACGCTTGATAAAATCTTTTTGTTCATTCGCATGAAAAACAACAATATCAAAACGGTCCGGTTCATTGAATCGATATTTAAACTTATTGACGATCATTTGATCTCGATCATGAAGTGTTGGTAGCATAGATGGACCATCGACGATAATTGGAGTGAAAAAGAATGTTCGAACGATAAATGCTAATGCAAAAGCAATTAATAATGCTTTCACCCAATCGAACCATTCACTTTTCCGTTTAGCCATTTACTAACCCCCGACCTACATATATGTATGTATTATTTTAAGCTAGTGATACTAGCTATTCAACTTTTTGGTTGAAAATATACGTAAAAAGGAGCCTGCACACTTTAGCAAAGCTCCTTTTCGAACATTTTTATTATCTACGTTCTTTAATACGTGCTGCTTTTCCACGTAGGTTACGAAGATAGTATAGTTTCGCACGACGAACAATACCACGACGTGTAACTTCGATTTTATCAATACGAGGTGAATGTACTGGGAAAGTACGTTCAACACCTACACCATAAGAAATCTTTCTTACTGTAAATGTCTCGCTGATTCCACCGTTTTGGCGTTTAATTACAACACCTTCGAATACCTGAATACGCTCACGTGTTCCTTCAACAACTTTAACGTGAACTTTTACAGTGTCACCCGGGCGGAAATCAGGATGATCCGTACGAAGTTGATCTTTTGTGATGTCTTCGATTATTTTTTGCATCCTGCTTCACTCCTTCCAAACCAATGCTCTTATCCCACTAGGCGACAGCGGAACATCGTTTATACGTGCTTAAATCACACTTAAGCACAATAATTAATATACCATAATAGACAGGTTAGTTCAACTACTAATATAAGTTTTTTAACTGTTTTATTTTAATAATTTCTTCTAGTAAAGTGCTATTTATATAGACTCCACAATAACGCAGTCACGTTTTCGCTCACACTATTATTGAAACGAAAGCTATTATAATCTAGAAATTGTCTTTGATTTCTTTCAGCATCTTTTGTTCAGCTTCTGATAAGGTATGATGATCTAATAATTCCTTACGTCGTTCATATGTCCGTTTAAGTGATTCCCGCTTCCGCCAATCATTTATTTTAGCGTGATCACCTGATAATAACACATCGGGAACTTTTAATCCTCTAAAATCAGCTGGCCTTGTATAGTGTGGATGTTCTAGTAACCCGGTTGAAAACGAATCTTGGGGAGCAGACTCCTCATTACCTAATACATCTGGTAATAGCCTAACAACACTATCCACAACAACCATAGCACCTAATTCTCCACCTGTTAAGACATAATCTCCTATTGAGATTTCATCGGTTATAAGATGTTCTCTAATTCTCTCATCATATCCCTCATAATGACCACAAATAAACACAAGATGGTCTTCTACGGCTAATTCTTCTGCTTTTTGTTGGTTATACTTTTCTCCTTGCGGGCACATCAAAATGATACGAGGTTTAGTTGCCTTATCCCTTTTTACCGATTCTACAGCATCAAATACAGGTTGAGGAGTTAAAACCATTCCTGCGCCTCCACCATAAGGGTAATCATCAACTTTATTATGCTTGTTTTCTGTATAATCTCGGAAATTAACAAGATTATAGCTGAATTTATCTTTTTCTTGGGCCTTTTTTAAGATTGATGAGTGAAAGACACTTTCAATCATTTCTGGAAATAATGTTAAAATATCAATATGCATTAGTCCAGCAGTCCTTCCATCGGATCAATAACAATTCGCTTCGCTTCAACATCTATTTCTTTAACAACATCTTCAATATACGGGATTAAGATCTCTTTTCCTTTTTTCGGTTTAATCACCCAGACGTCGTTTGCACCTGGTGATAAAATTTCCTTTACGAAGCCGAGTTCTTCTTGAGTTGTAGTTAGAACTTCACAACCAATAATCTCATGATAATAAAATTCATTCTCTTCTAAGTCTGTTAGTTGGTCTTCTGAGATTTTAAGATATGATCCCTTAAAGTGTTCGACATCATTTATATTATCGTGTTTTTCGAAGTGAAGAAGATCAAAACCTTTATGAATTCGATGTCCATCTATGACTAACGGTCTGATATCCTTATTCTCTAAAGCAACATAAACCGTCTCACCTACTTGAAATCGCTCATCAAAATCACTGATTCGTAGTACCTTTACATCCCCACGAATACCGTGCGTATTTACTATTTTTCCTATATTAAACATATTTTCTGTCATACGATCACCTGCTATTTATCTATCCTAATAACAACATCATCTTTTATAACGATTGCTGTTTGTTCCATTATTTCATTCCAATGCGATCCAACGCTCACTTCAACAAGAGCTTCAACTTCTTTTTCTACGATTTCACTACCAATAGCTAGCATATCCAATTGTTCCATTTTAAAATCGATCAGCTTTACTTTTTCTTTGCGTTTTTTAATCTCTTGTTGAAAACGTTCGGAAATATCCTGTTTAGATACCCCAGGCTTGTTTTGTAATTTACGCTGTTCAAATAGCAATTGTTGACACTCTTGCTCAAGTCGCATTTTCGTATCCATGAATTTCGTCTTTAACTTCTCTTTACTTTTCTCTGTAATGATTTGTTTGATTAGGACCTTTTTAATAATTTTCATATTCCTCACCCTCACTAAACAAATTCAGTTAGAATCAATCAGAGATGTGTAAAAAGGGAAAGGTATCCCCTTTCCCTTTACATAATATCCAAATAAATTCGCTTTTCTGCGTCCGATTTTGCTGCATAAACAACTGTTCGAATCGCTTTTGCAATACGCCCATTTTTCCCAATAACTTTCCCTACATCTTCTTGATTTACAGTGAGATGGTAAACAATTTTTGTTTCTTCTTCTGTCTCTGTCACGACGACATCTTCTGGATGATCAACAAGTGGTGTAACGATAGATTCGATTAGGGCTTTCATGATTATCACACTACTTTACTTTTGATTTTTCAGTTCGTGGAATTTTTTCATGATGCCTTCATTTGAGAAAAGGTTGCGTACTGTATCACTTGGTTTTGCACCTTTCGTCATCCAATCAAGTGCTTTTTCTTCATCTATTTTAACTTCAACTGGATTAACTACTGGGTTATATGTTCCAATTTGCTCAATAGAACGTCCGTCACGAGGAGAACGTGAATCAGCTACAACGATACGGTAAAATGGATTTCTTTTAGATCCCATACGTTTTAAACGAATTTTTACTGCCATGTTTTCTTGCACCTCCATAAATTATGTTTATCATAAAATGTTTATCACAAGTTTAAATTCTAACAGAAACTTGTTCGTCTGTAAAGTGTTTTTACATTACAACATTACATAAACGGAAAATTAAAGCCACCTTTGCCTTTTTTTCCTTTTTGCATATTGGTCATTTGCTTCATCATTTTTTTCATTTCATCAAACTGTTTCAGAAGTCTATTTACCTGTGATACGGATGTCCCAGATCCTTTAGCAATTCGTTTTTTTCGGCTTGCGTTCATCAAGCTTGGATCTTGGCGTTCCTTTTTTGTCATAGATTGAATAATTGCCTCTACATGAGCAAGTTGTTTCTCATCTAGTTGTGCGTTTTTTAACCCCTTCATTTTGTTAGCACCTGGAATCATTGCCATCAAATCCTCAAGGGGGCCCATATTTTTCACTTGACCCATTTGTTCTAAGAAATCATCAAATGTAAAAGACATGGTACGCATTTTTTCTTCTAAAGCTTTGGCTTGTTTTTCATCAACATTCGTTTGAGCTTTTTCGATTAATGATAATACATCACCCATACCTAAAATACGGGAAGCCATACGTTCTGGATGAAATGGTTCCAATTGATCCAATTTTTCACCCATACCAGCAAATTTAACCGGTTTATCTGTTACAGCTTTAATAGATAACGCTGCTCCCCCACGGGTATCACCATCCAGCTTTGTTAATACTACTCCTGATATATCAAGCTGTTCATTAAAGCTTTCAGCAACATTTACCGCATCCTGACCAGTCATCGCATCTACAACTAGGAAAATTTCATCTGGTTTAACTGTCGCTTTAATTTGCTCTAGTTCTTCCATTAAGTCTGAATCAACATGAAGTCGTCCAGCCGTATCTATGATCACATAATCATTATGTTCCTCTTTAGCTTGCTCCATTGCTTTTTTGGCAATATCTACTGGATTTGCTTCTGTACCCATCGAAAAAACAGGCATGCTAAGCTGTTCTCCAAGTGTTTCCAATTGATTAATCGCAGCTGGACGATAGACATCACATGCTACTAATAGTGGTGAACGATTATGTTTTTTGCGTAAGTGATTAGCTAATTTTCCAGTTGTGGTCGTTTTACCTGCACCTTGTAAACCGACCATCATTATAACGGTTGGCGGGCGATCAGCAACTGCAATTTTGCTTTGCTCTCCCCCCATTAATTCCGTTAATTCTTCCTTAACCACTTTAATGACTTGTTGTCCAGGTGTTAAGCTTTCCATTACCTCCTGTCCAACAGCACGCTCCTTAATACGTTTAACTAAATCCTTAACCACTTTAAAGTTAACATCCGCTTCTAGCAATGCTAAACGGACTTCACGAGTCATTTCTTTTACATCTTGTTCGGAAACTTTCCCTTTACCAGTAATCTTTTTAATTGTATCTTGTAAACGGTCGGCCAATCCTTCAAATGCCATGGAAGTTCCCCCTAATCTAATTCTTTTAATTGATCAATCAACGAAATTATACGATCTGCACCTAGTGCTTTACCCTCTTTTTCAAGCTCCTTCATTAAACCGGATCGTTGCTGAAATTTATCATATAAGTGCAGTTTCTCCTCATATGATTCTAGCATCGACTCTGTTCGCTTAATGTTGTCATATACTGCTTGACGAGACACCTGAAATAACTCAGATATTTCACCTAAAGAATAGTCCTCTAGATAATACATTTCCATATAATTTTGTTGTTTGGGTGTTAGTAATGCTTGATAAAAGTCTAATAAATAATTTATTCGTGTTGTTTTCTCTAGCATGTCCCCACCCCTTGTTAAGTGAAAATCCTTTACATTTCATGATAACGAATTAATACAATCATTGCAAGTCTCGTTTTCAAGTCTTATTCACTTGTTTCTTCTAACATATCAGCAAATAAGCCATAAACGAAAGCATTTGCATCAAATTTCTGTAAATCTTCTAGTTGTTCACCAAGACCAACATATTTAACAGGTATATTTAGTTCATTTCGAATTGCTAACACAATACCACCTTTAGCAGTACCGTCGAGTTTCGTTAATACTATTCCTGATACATCCGTTGCTTCAGAAAATGTTTTAGCTTGACTTAATGCATTTTGACCAGTAGTTGCATCTAAAACGAGTAATACTTCGTGAGGTGCTCCTGGAACTTCACGTTCTATAACGCGCTTGACCTTTGCAAGTTCATTCATTAAGTTCACCTTGTTTTGTAATCTACCAGCTGTATCACATATTAAAACATCAGCATTTCGAGATTTTGCTGCTTTAATACCATCAAAAATTACGGCTGCTGGATCACTACCGGCGTTTTGTTTGATGACACCAACGTCTGCACGTTCGCCCCAAACTTCTAGTTGCTCTATAGCACCTGCACGGAATGTATCTCCTGCTGCTAACACAACATTTTTCCCCTGCTGTTTTAATTGATGGGCAAGCTTTCCTATGGAAGTTGTTTTACCTACACCATTCACACCGACGACTAAGATAATTGATAAATCATTGTCTTGTATGTTAAGTTCCTCTATTTCCTCGTCTTCGTCACCGTAATAAATCTCTACAAGTTTTTCTGAAATGACATCTTTTACTTCTTTTGAATCTTTGATGTTTCGGCGCTTCACTTCCATTTTTAATTCATCGATTAAGTCCATTACTGTCATTACCCCGACATCGGCTGAAATTAGAACTTCTTCTAATTCTTCAAAAAAGTCTTCATCGACCTTGCGATATCGAGCAATTAGGTCATTTAATTTTCCTGAAAAAGAATTTCTTGTTTTTTTCATACCTTCTTTATATTTTGTTGATACATCTTCTGTATCATTTTGTTTAAATTTATTTTTTAATTTATCCATGAAACCCACGTTCGACCACTCCTTACGTTTCAATTAATTCTTTTGTTTCTTCTAATCGAACAGAAACTAGACGAGATACACCTGATTCTTGCATTGTAACGCCGTACAATACATCCGCCTTTTCCATTGTACCCTTACGGTGAGTAATAACGATAAACTGAGTATTTTCACTATACACATTTACATATTTTGCAAAACGGGCAACATTTGCTTCGTCAAGTGCTGCTTCCACTTCATCTAGGACACAAAATGGAACGGGGCGAACACGTAAAATAGCAAACAGCAATGCAATAGCAGTTAAAGCTCGTTCCCCACCGGATAATAAGCCTAGGTTTTGCAATTTTTTCCCAGGTGGTTGTGCAATAATGTCGACCCCAGTATCCAATAAGCTTTTTGGATCTGTTAGTTTTAGTTCAGCTCTTCCACCACCAAACAACTCTTTAAATACAATGGAAAATTCTTCTTTTATTTGGGTGAAAGTTTCATTAAATAATTTTTCCATTTCTGTATCCATTTCAGCAATTACCGTAAATAGTGTTTCTTTCGCCTCAACTAAGTCCGTTTTTTGTTCGGTTAAAAATGTGTATCGTTCAGAAATTCGTTCGAATTCATCAATTGCACCTATGTTTACTGTTCCTAGTTGTTCAATAGTCCATTTTATTTCCTTTACTTTAGACTTTGCATCCTCTATATTATCCGCTTTTTCATAGGTTTGCTTTGCTTTTTCATAGGTTATCGTGTATTCAGTTTGTAAATGAGATAAACGATTTTCCAAGTCAACGTCCAATCGGTTTGCTTTTACTTCTTTTTGTTGGATGTTTTTGGATAGCGTTTGATGACTTTTCGTTTCTTCTTTTAATTCTCTTTCTTGATCTTGCATGAACTGTGTCCGCTTTCCTCTTTCCGAACGCTTTTCTTGTATCGCAGTAGTAACTTTTGCTTTTTCATCCTTCGTATTTTGAATGTTTTCGTTGATTTCTTCTTCTGTTTCTTCCGTATACTGCATTTCTAATAACTCATTTAATTCATTGGTGTAGTCACTCAATTGTTTCTTTAGATCTCGTAGCTGAACATGCAGTGAATTCGTCTTGTCACGTTGATTTCTAGTACGCTCTTCTTGTTCTGCTAAAGCAACCTGATTTTGATGTAAATCGTGTTGAAGCTGTTCTTGATTCTCTTTAAACTCATTCTCTTGTTCAGTCAGCGTATTAATCTCTTCCTGAACCGCAGTTAATCGTTGTTCAATTTGTGTAAGTTTAGTGGAAATTTCTTTATCTCTATCTTGTAATTGATTTTGTTCCTCGTTAAATTGCTGCTTATCTTGATCATACAAGGAAAGATTATCATCCAAGGAACGCAATTTCATTTCAATTTCGTTATATGACGTTCGTGTTTTTTGAAGTAATGATTGTGTCTCACCTAATGTTAGTTCTAAAGATTCTAGATCACTTTCCTTATTCGAAATTTTGTTTTTCTGATCACTAACTTGCTGTTCAAATATACTAGCTTTCTTTTGAAAATCAACTAATTTGTCGGTTAATTCTTGTAAGTCCTTTTCTCTAGTAAATAATGACTGATTCGTTTTCTTTTGCGCTCCACCAGACATTGACCCACCAGGGTTAACAACATCCCCTTCCAAGGTAACAATACGATACTTGCGCATGACAAGAGAAGCAATTTCATTAGCATCTTTTAGCGTATTAGCAATCACTACATGCCCCATCAAATGGTTAATCGCTTTTTTGTATTTCCCATTTGCAGTAACTAGCTCCGATGCAATTCCAATAAATCCTGCATGATTTTTTATATTTATTAAGTTATCATTCGTAATAAATCTCGGTTGAATGGATCCCAACGGTAAAAAGGTTGCCCGACCACTATTTGTCCGTTTCAACCAAGAAATAGCGTTTCTGGCACTCTGATCGTTTTCAACAATGATATGTTGTGCTTGTCCACCAAGCACTGTTTCTATCGCCGTGATATATTTTTTAGGTACATCGATTAACTCAATAACTGCTCCGTGGATATTTTCAAGAACTTGTTCTTCCCGTGCTTTTAAGACAGCTTTAACTCCGTGGAAGAACCCTTGAAAGTCTTCTTTCATATCCTCAAGCATCTCTTTTTTCGATTTAATCTTCTCGATGTATTGATATCCTTGATATAGTTTTGTTTGGGACTCTTGAAATTGAACACGGTTTTGTTCCAAGTCTGTTTTTAATTGCTTAAGTTGAGAAGACTGTTTCTCATAATCCTGGCTAACTTTTTGAAGTATAGATTCTTGTTGAACTTTTTGTTCCGTATATTCTTCTCTCAAATCAATTAAATCCTGGAATTTTTCTGCTTGTTTATCTGTTTTACTTGTCAGTTGCTGTATTTGTTGCTTAATTGACTGTCTTTCATTTCTTAGGGCTGCTTGTTCATTTAAGTATTCTATATACTCGGATTTTAAATCCTCGATTTTCTCTGCAATATTTTCTTTTTCTGTCGTTAGTTTTTCTTCCAATTTTATAACCGTTTGTTTAGTTTCTTGTTTTTGTGATTGTAGTTCCGATAACTTATCCTTTTCTATGGATAATTCTTGTTCCAATTTAGTGATACGGTTTGTTATTTCAGTTTTTTGTGATTCGAGCTTTTCTTTGTTTTCTTCAAAGTGCTTAGAACGTTCATGAAAGACTTGCTTCTTTCCTTCATATTGCTCTAAAAGCTGTGTTGTTGACAATAACTTGGTTTGCAACTCTTCTATTCCGTCATCTAGTTTTTCAATTTCTTGACGTTCATTTTCAAGTTTAGCTTCTTTCTGCTGAATGGCAGTCTTAATTTCGATTTCTTTCATCTTTTCTTGATCTATTTCACTCAATAGTTGTTGCCATTCGGTATGAAGTTGTTCTATTTCTGTTATAAGCAAGGATATTTCCTGTTCTTTAAGCAATTCTTTTTGATTCAAGTATTCTTTAGCTGTTTCTGCTTGATCTTGTAATGGATCAATCTGTTGTTCTATTTCATAGATAATATCTTCCACACGATTAAGGTTTTCCTGGGTTTCTGCAAGTTTATATTCTGCCTTCTTTTTCCGTTGCTTATATTTTAATACGCCCGCAGCCTCTTCGAAGATCGTTCTCCGTTCTTCTGCCTTTGAGCTTAAAATCTCTTCTACTTTTCCTTGACTTATAATTGAAAAAGCTTCTCGTCCTAGACCAGAATCCATAAATAAGTCCACAATATCTTTCAACCTACAAGATTGTTTGTTGATATAAAATTCACTTTCACCTGAGCGGTACACTCTTCTAGTAACATTCACTTCCTCGTAGTCGAGTGGTAATGCCTGGTCAGAATTATCAAGAACCAATGATACTTCCGCTACATTTAATGCTTTTCTTGTATCACTACCTTGAAATATAATATCTTCCATTTTCGTACCACGAAGTGACTTCGCAGACTGCTCCCCCAGTACCCATCTGATTGCATCCGTAATATTACTTTTTCCGCTACCGTTTGGACCTACTACCGCTGTAACTCCGGGAACAAAATCAACACTGATCCTCTCGGCAAAAGATTTAAACCCCACACTTTCTAATCGTTTTAAAAACATATTCATTCTCCTAATTGAAACTGATATTTAGTATAATTAATATCGTCTGTTCCCCCAAAATTGTTAGAAAACATAGCTATGCCAAGCCATCTCGGCGAAAGCTATTCAAATATACTGTCCTACCTACTAAAAAAGAAGTTGGCTTTTTAACGCATTTATTTTATCATAAAGTTGATAACAAAAGAAGTGTATAGCCGAATTGAGGTATTTGTTATCATACTAATTTTAAGAGGTGTAGTAATGAACTTAGATAACCCGACACAAGAAAACTTGAAATTCATCCTTGGTGAATTAGCTGAAATACTGGATGTAGTAAACCGTTCTATCATGGACCCAGAAGACTACGACCTAGATAAATACGATGATTTGAAGTTTATGTATGACATTCTAAAACAAAAAGGTCAATTAAGTGCTTCAGAAACACAGGCATTCATTGAGGAATTACGTTCCGTACGAAAAAAGTAATGTAAAAAAGACTGTGATACCACATGTGTGAATCACAGTCTTTTTCTTTGCCAGAAATTAATTATTAAATGTATCTAATACTTTTTTTGCCGCACGTTGTTCAGCTTCTTTTTTTGTCCGTCCTATACCGGTGCCTGAAGTTCCTTCATTAATAAAAACTTTTGCAACAAATTCTTTATTATGAGAAGGACCTTTCTCTTCAATTATCTTATATTCGATTGTTTGATTCTTATCTTGTTGAACTAGTTCTTGAAGTTGGCTTTTATAATCCATCCCATGCGAAAAAGCACCTGTATCTATTTTCGGAAAAACGTTGTCTTCTAAGAATTTTAACGCAATATCAAACCCTTGATCTAAATATAACGCTCCTAGAAATGCTTCAAAAACATCCGCAAGTAACGCTGGACGATCTCGCCCTCCCGTTTGTTCCTCTCCCTTACCTAGGAAAAGGTGCTCGCCAAATTTTAACTCTTTCGCAAAATTATATAGCGAAGGTTCACAAACAATTGATGCTCGTAATTTTGTCATTTCCCCTTCAGGCATTGTTGGGTTTTTTCGATACAAGTATTGAGAAACTCCTAATTCTAAAACCGCATCACCTAAAAATTCCAAACGCTCATTGTCCGATAACGCATGGTTTCGATGCTCATTCACATAGGATGAATGTGTAAAGGCTTGCTTTAATAATAAATGATTATTGAATATAAGACCTAGTCTATTTTCTAATTGTTCTACATTCATTTACGATGACACCTCAATACCTAAAAATATATGGAAAGTCTCGTAAATAACGAGACTTTCAACAATGTTAAATCGGCTTGCTGTGCAGAGAATAGCCCCCACTAAGCATAAAATTATGACTGTAAACTGTTTATGTAATTAACAGCATCACCAACAGTATTTATTTTTTCTGCTTCTTCATCAGCGATTTCCATGTCAAACTCATCCTCTAATTCCATTACAAGTTCAACTACATCTAATGAATCTGCTTCAAGGTCATCTTTAAATGAAGCCTCCATCGTTACTTTAGATTCTTCTACATCTAATTTATCAACGATGATGTCTTTTACACGATCAAATACGTCTGCCATAGCTTTCACCCCCTTTCAAGTGATTTCATTTCGTTTATTACATTACCATACCACCATCGATGTGAATAGTTTGACCGGTAATATAATTTGCATCTTCTGAAGCTAGGAAACGAACAACCTTTGCTACATCTTCAGGTGTGCCTAGCTTTGCTAATGGAATCATTGCCAGCATTCCCTCACGTTGTTCCTCAGTTAGTTCTTCTGTCATATCAGTAGAAATAAAACCAGGAGCAATTGCATTTACAAGAATATTTCTTGACGCCAACTCTTTTGCGGTTGTTTTTGTTAAACCAATGACACCTGCTTTAGCTGCAACATAATTTGCCTGACCAGGATTTCCACTTACACCAACAATAGAAGCTACATTGATAATTCTACCTGATCTTTGCTTCATCATTTGTCGTGATACAGATTTTGTACAGACAAATACACCTTTTAGATTTGTGTTAATAACTTGGTCAAATTCTTCTTCTTTCATGCGCATTAATAAATTATCTCTCGTAATTCCAGCATTATTTACTAAAATATCCAGGCTTCCAAATTGTCCTATAACGTCTTTAATCATAGCTTTGACACTGGATTCATCGGATACATCTGCTTGAACTTTGAATGCTTTAACTCCAAGCTGTTCAATCTCTTCAACAACAGATTGTGCTTTTGCTTCACTGCCAGCGTAATTAACTGCGACATTAGCACCTTGTTTCGCTAGTTCTAATGCAATGGCACGACCAATTCCACGAGAAGCACCAGTTACAAGTGCACTTTTACCTTTTAACATGAAGCATCCTCCTTATACCAAGCTACAAATTCTTTCAAAGATGCTGTATCTTGTACGGCAAAGATTTGTGCTTTTCGATTAATTTTTTTCACTAATCCACTTAGTACCTTTCCATTTCCAACTTCTACAAATGCGTCTATGTTCTCATCCATCATATTTCGGATAGATTGTTCAAATCGCACCGGTGAATACAATTGCTTGAGTAGTAGGTCTTTTATTTCATTACGTTCCGTCACAGATTCAGCTGTTACATTGGCGATAACTGGTACACTTGCATCATGGATAGTAACCTCATTCAAGTATGTAGCAAATTTTTCATTCGCAGGTTCCATTAAACGCGAGTGAAATGGACCACTTACATTTAACGGCAGGACTCGCTTAGCGCCATTTTCTTTTAACAAGGTAGTCGCTTGTTCAATTCCTGCTTTGGAGCCAGATATTACTATCTGTCCTGGACAATTTAAGTTCGCAATATCGACAATTTCATCCGTAATGTTTTCAAGTGAATTCATAATCTCTTCTTCAGTCAAACCTAGAACTGCTGCCATAGTTCCTTGTCCCTTTGGAAAGGCATCTTCCATTAACCGACCACGAGTTTGCACCAATGGTAAAGCTTCTTCCATAGATATTGCCCCAGCCGCAACCAAGGCACTATACTCACCTAAACTATGCCCAATCGTCATGACAGGTTTTATACCTTCCTCATTTAGTAATGATTGGATAGCTATGCTGGATAATAGTAGGGCAGGCTGCGCATTTTCTGTTTCAGTTAGAACTTCCTTTGGCCCTTCAAACATAAGGCTTTTCAAATCTGTTCCTAAAACTCCATTAGCTTGTTCATATAATGTTTGAACTGCAGAAAACTGATCATATATTTCCTTTCCCATTCCTACAGCTTGCGAGCCCTGACCAGGGAACATAAATGCTACTCGTTTCATTCTTTCTCCTCCACATCCATCTTTTCAATAGTTTCTTTAATTGTGTCTGTCACATGATTTTCAACCATGTGACTAGCTTGTTTAATGGCACTATAAATAGCTCTACTGTTAGATGAACCATGCGCTTTGATGACAGGTGCAGCCAAACCAAATAAACCCGCTCCACCATATTCGGAATAATCCAGCTTGTTTTTTAGTCCTTTTAGGTCACTTTTCATCATTCCAGCCGCTAGTTTAGTTTTAAAAGATCCCATAAATGTCTCTTTCAGCATGGAGAACATTGCGCCTGCTGTCCCTTCAATTGTCTTTAACGTAACATTTCCAGTAAAGCCATCAGTCACTACTACATCTGCAACACCATCAAGTAAATCCCTAGCTTCAACATTTCCGACAAAATGAATAGGTGCCTCTTTCAATTGCTCAAATGTTTTCTTTGTTAAGTCATTTCCTTTTCCATTTTCCGTACCTATGTTTAACAATCCAACAGTCGGATTTTGGATTGATCGAACTTTTTCTGTATAAACCGATCCCATGATCGCATACTGGACTAAATGTTGTGCCTTCGCATCTACGTTTGCACCTACATCTAACAGTAAAAATCCTTTTCCATCTATAGTAGGGAGTGTAGGACTTAAAGCAGGACGATCAATACCAGGAATTCTGCCTACGACGAATAGTCCCGCACTCATCAATGCTCCCGTATTTCCCGCAGAAATACACGCATCTGCACGTCCCTCTTTTACTTCATTGGCCATTAGAACTAATGAAGAATTTTTCTTTCGTCTTACAGCTCTAACAGGTTCATCTTCACCTGTAATCACTTCTGTAGTATGTATAACTTCTATTTTTGTTTGATCGTAATCTATTAAGTAGGGGGTGATTTTATCCTTATCTCCAACTAATGTTATATGTAAATTCTCCATCTTTCCAATTGCTTCTAAAGCACCTTTTACAATCTCTTCTGGTGCATTGTCACCGCCCATGGCATCTATTGCTAATCTCATATATTAATCTCCTTTGCTCTCGGTTGAACGATACATATGAAATGTTCCTGTAAATACTTTTTCATTTTCTACAGTACTGTTAACTTGAACAATTGTTAAACCTTTTTCATTTAACCCCTCAACTTCAGCCTTCGCTACAACTCGTTCCCCTTGTTTTACTTGCCTCATGAATTTTATTTCTGATTTTGCGGTTAAAGCTAGTTCATCATTTATAAGTGCAACTGCCAATGAATTTGCCTGAGCAAATAAATGATGTCCTCTGGCAATATTGTTTCTCGAAAACACATGCTCCTGACTAATATCAAGGATAGAAATAGCTCTCTTATCTAACTCTAAGTCAATAATTTCCCCTATTACATCTTCTAATGGCAAAGCTCTAACTGTCTCATTCCATTGGTTTGTAGCTACCGTTTTAATTCTTTCCCGAAGTTCTGGAATAGAAAGTTCCATCCGGTCTAAACGGACCGTTTGAATACTTACAGAAAATTTTTTCGCCAATTCCTCATCCGTAATAAAAGGTGTTTGTTCAATCGTTTCCTTTAGTTCTTTTTGCCTTTTCCCCTTTGGTAACCTCACATCAAACACCATCCACTTTGAATAATTAATTTATTATCTACTAGATATATAACTATTATGACTTGGTCCTAATAGTAATATATAATACCACATTCATTTATGCAAGTATGGATTTAATCAAGTTTCTTGGAGTAAACTCCTTCTTTTTCAATGTAAACCCTTAATTGCTTATATGCTGGATCCAATTCTAATAAATTCTTTTCAATAATTATTTCTGCATCATGACGGGCTGTTTCTAATGCACGATAATCATGTATCATATCTGCCACTTTAAAATCAGGTACTCCACTCTGTTTTTTTCCAAAGAAGTCCCCTGGACCACGTAATTTCAAATCTTGTTCAGCTAATTCAAATCCATTATTTGTTTCTGTCATAATGCGCATTCTTTCTTTACCTACTTCACCTTTTGGGTCAGCGATTAAAATACAATAGCTCTGCTTATCTCCACGTCCTACCCTTCCTCTAAGCTGATGTAATTGGGAAAGCCCAAACCGTTCTGCATCATAAATAACCATGATCGTTGCGTTTGGAACATTTACGCCAACCTCAACAACGGTAGTCGAAACTAAGATTTGTACTTCATTTTTGGCGTATTGCTGCATTACTTCGTCTTTTTCGTCGGTACTTAACCTACCATGCATAAGTCCTACACATATAGTTGAATCATAATATTCTTCTAGTTGATGATAAAGATCTACTGCATCTTGAATATCTAGCTTGTCCGATTCTTCAATAAGTGGACAAATTACATAAGCTTGTTCTCCTTCTTGAATTCTTTTTTCAATAAATTGCAGAATCCGATCAAAAGTATTAGCCTTCGTCCAATATGTTTCAATTTCTTTTCTTCCGGCAGGCATTTCGTCTATAACAGAAACATCCATATCACCAAAAGCAGTGATGGCTAAAGTTCGAGGAATAGGTGTTGCAGTCATAAAGAGGACATCAGGATGCAACCCTTTATTTCGTAAAGTGCGCCTTTGTTCGACCCCAAAACGATGTTGCTCATCTACAATCACTAACCCTAAATCCCGAAAAAATACATCATCTTGAATTAGTGCATGTGTTCCGACAACGATATGTACTTCATTGTTATTGATTGATTCTAGCATTTCCTTTCTTTTCTTACCTTTTGTCGATCCAGTCAACAAAACAATACGTGCCCGATCACCAAATAATTCCGTTAAGGACTGATAATGCTGTTCTGCTAAGATCTCTGTAGGAACCATTAATGCTCCTTGTTTATGAGCTGTAATAGTAGCATAAAGTGCGATAGCTGCTACTGCCGTTTTTCCTGAGCCAACATCACCTTGAAGTAGTCTATTCATTCGATATGGTGATTTCATATCTGCTAAAATTTGTTTTAGTGATTTCTCCTGTGCACCAGTTAAATTAAATGGAAATTGACTAATAAACTTCTGAACTTTTTCATCATTATAATGCTGAGCATTTCCTTTTGATGCTTCTCTTTTTAGTTTCCTCAAAAGTTGTACTTTTAATTGAAACAGCAAAAATTCCTCATAGGTGAACCTTCTACGTGCATGTTTCAATGCTTGTCGATCGGAAGGTAAATGCATTGTTCTTATCGCTTCATACCTACTTGGTAGTTTGTACGTAGTTAAATAATTTGAAGGTAACAATTCCGTTATCTGTTCTCCATAACTATGAATAGCAGTCTGTATTGCCTTTTTTAACTTTATATTTGTTACATCACCTTTTACAGAATAGATCGACTGAATATTTGCATGGTTTTCCGCTGCGCCTTTTTTATAGTTACTTACCGTAATTTGTAACCGATGTGCATCCCATTTACCAGTTAATGTTACAATGTCCCCAACTTGTAATTGTTTTTTTGCAAAAGCTCGATTAAACATTACCGCTTTTACAACAATGTTTTCTACCTCCACATTAAACATTAACCTTGATTTTTTCTTTCCAAAATAGGAAAGAGAAGGGACATTTAATACCCTTCCCTCAATAGAAACTTTATCATCATGAATTAATTCGCTAAGAGGTTTTATTTCAAACACATCATATCTATAAGGAAAATAAAAGATTAGGTCTTCAATCGTATGAATACCCATACCACTTAAATCTTCAGCAAGCTTTTCTCCAATTCCTTTAATATTTGTTACATCTTCACTTAGCATATAAAATCACTCTTTCTATACGGACAAACCAAATATTTTTTCTTTGAGTAGTCGTCCTGTTGGCGTGTCAGCTAGTCCACCTTCACCTGTTTCACGTAAGCTTGAAGGCATTTGCTGTCCAATACGATACATTGCACCAATTACCTCGTCACACGGAATTCTACTTGTTACTCCAGCTAACGCTAGATCCGCAGAGACGATGGCAAGGGATGAACCAGCAGCATTTCGTTTCACACATGGTACTTCAACAAGGCCAGCCACTGGATCACAAACAAGCCCTAGCATATTTTTTAATGTCATAGCAAATGCTTCAGATGATTGCTGCGGAGTACCCCCAGCCATTTCCACAATAGCTGCTGAAGCCATCGCTCCGGCTGAACCTACTTCTGCTTGGCATCCACCTGCAGCACCAGAAATAAAGGCGTTATTTGCGACTACAAACCCAAATGCTCCAGAAGTGAATAAATAACGAATCATTTGCTCACGAGTAGGATGTAACTGATTTTTCACAGCAAAAAGTGTTCCCGGAACAACGCCAGCACTTCCAGCAGTAGGTGTTGCACAAATTGTTCCCATGGCTGCATTAACTTCGTTTGTTCCCATGGCCTTGCTCACAGCATCCAGTAATAAATCACCAGATAATGGTGTTTTTTCTTTCATATACGTCTGGATTTTTACTGCATCGCCACCTGTTAACCCTGTTACAGACTGTACACCTTTTAAACTATCCTCAATCGCTTGTTCCATTACTTCTAAGTTCTTTTCCATATCTGAATAAACTTCTTCTCGTGATCTATTTTTCACGTCCATCTCTTGACGTATCATTACTTCTGAAATGGAAATTTGTTCTTTTTCTGCTATATCTACTAATTCCGCAACGGTTCGAAACATATGAAAACTCCTCTCTAGTTAGCTTACAATCTTTGATATTTGTATGATATGATCGGCATTCTCTAATTCTTTTAATATATTATCATCTACATTCTGGTCTACTTCCATAACCATTAATGCTTCCTTACCAACATCTTTACGATTTACTTCCATGTGGCCGATATTTATTTCATGCTTTGCTAATATTTTCGTAACAGAAGCAATCGCTCCAAATCTATCATTATGCATGATTAAAATAGCAGGATGGTTACCAGATAATCGCAGTTCAAAACCATTTAACTCTGTAACTTCTACCTTCCCACCACCTATAGATTTACCAACTAATTCCATACTTTCCGTATCATTACCGATAATTAGTCTTGCCGTGTTCGGATGATCGGTTTTTGCACTGTCTTCTATAAATTCAATCTCTAAATCTCGTTCTTTTGCAATATCTAACGCTTTACTCATACGTAGGTCATCTGTCTCGAAACCTAGTAATCCTCCAGCTAATGCAAAGTCTGTACCATGACCTTTATACGTTTTAGCAAAAGATCCATATAAATGAATGCGTGCCCACGTTGGTTCTTTTCCAAATAAATTACGTGCTGCTAATCCTATTCTTGCTGCTCCAGCTGTATGTGAACTAGATGGTCCAATCATGACCGGTCCAATAATGTCAAAAACGGAATTATATTTCATATTCTTCACCGCCTGTATTGTATAGTTAAAACACCTATTGTAAATTATAACAAAAACATCTATAATAATCATTTGTGGATTATAGATAAATAATCGGGTGGGAGAGGGAAGTATTATATTTGAGGAGATTACATGCTTTTTAACAACCAGAATTCAAAGCTTGATACTCGAGAAAACTTGCGCAACGACTTCATTGCCGGTTTAATTGGTTATTTAACTACCGTTTATATCGTCGTTGTTAATGGTTCTATTCTCGGTGAAGCAGGTATAGCGTTAGAAGCAGGTATGATTGCAACAATATTAGCTAGCTTTCTTGGAACCTTACTAATGGGGTTAATAAGTAAATTACCTTTAATTCTCATTCCTGGAATGGGTATTAATGCTCTGTTTGCATATTCTATCATACAGGGTAATGGGTTTACATTTCAAGAGGGATTAGCAGTTGTTTTCATTGCTGCAGCTATTTTTATTATTACTGCTTTTACAAAGCTTGGTTTAATCTTGAAAGAAGCAATTCCAAATTCATTAAAGCATGCGATTACAGTTGGGCTAGGCTTTTTCCTAATATTGATTGGCTTAGAAAAAAGTGGGCTAGTTGTAAGTGGAGATAGCACAATTATAGCTATTGGTGACTTTACTTCGCCAACGATTATTGTGAGTATATTGACATTGTTTTTGGCGATATTTTTATTCGTTAAAAATATTCCAGCAAACTTTCTGATCACCATGATTGGTGGAACAATAATTGCATACATGTTTGGTATTGTGGAAACAGGTAGTAGTGCTATTGAATTACAAGCTAGTGAAGTATTGTTTATCCCTGCTTTTACCGCAATTGGTGAATTATCATTTTGGTTAGCCGTATTTCCATTGGCAATGATTTTGATCTTTGAGAATATGGGATTGTTACATGGTCAACTTCATATGCTTGATCGAAATGATAGTTATACAAGCGGATATCGAGTAACCGCCTTTTCAACGCTTACTTGTGCCTTTCTTGGAACATCACCAACAGTGTCTGCAGCAGAAAACGCTGCAGTTATAGCATCAAAAGGGCGCACTGGAATTGCGGCAATAACTGCTAGTATGTTGTTCTTAGCAACGATATTCATTATCCCTTGGATTACGATGATACCAAGCACAGCAATTAGTCCAATATTGATTATCGTAGGATTCTTAATGGCTCAAAACATTCGTCATATACCATTAGATAATATCTCAGAAGCGATACCTGCATTTTTAATCGTTGTTATGATACCTTTCACCTATAGCATAGCAGACGGGATGGCATTTGGTTTTATTGCCTATCCAATTGTTAAAATGGCGCTAGGTAAACGAAAAGAATTACCAGCTACCTTACTGGTTATATCAAGTCTATTCATTTTTGACTTTGTTATAAAAATAATAGGGGTATAAAGAAAGTCGCCTTCCATACACCGGAAGGCGACTTTTGATTATATTTTATATTTTATTCAACAGAAAAGATATAAGAGTAAATTGGTTGATTACCATTATGAACTTCAATTTCAACATCTTCATAGGTATCTTCGACAAATGCCACAAGTTCTTCTACTTCCTTGTCTGTTACATCTTCACCTTGTAAGATAGTCAATATTTCATCGTCTTCTGTAATCAATTCTGCTAACAATCGTTTAACTGTCTCTGTTTTATCTTGATGAGTTGCAACAATTTTACCATCTGCAAGTCCCATAAAGTTACCATTTTCAATCGTAATACCTTCGATCTGCGTATCACGAACAGCATACGTAATTTGACCAGTTTTCACATGGGAGCTTGCCTCATCCATATTCATTTTATTTTTCGTAATGTTTTCCTCTGGATGAAATGCTAATAAAGCACTGATTCCCTGTGGGATTGTTTTCGTAGGGACAACTTCTACATTATCCTCAGAAAGATCTGCAGCTTGTTCTGCTGCCATAATAATATTTTTATTATTAGGTAGAATAAGCACATTTCTTGCATTAGCTTTTTCTACTGCATCTGCAATATCCTGGGTACTCGGGTTCATTGTTTGTCCACCTTCGATAACGATTGACGCGCCAAGGCTTTCAAACAGTGTTTTTAACCCAGATCCCATTGCAACCGTAACAATAGCAAAAGGTACTTTTTCTTTAGGAGCTTTCACTTCTTCTTTATCTCCGACAATAGCAGTATGTTGCTCACGCATATTTTCGATTTTCATGTTGATTAGACTACCGTAACGTTGACCAATCGATAATACATTACCAGGGTATTCCGCGTGTACATGGACCTTTACAATTTCTTCATCCGATACAACAAGTAAGGAGTCACCATGTTCGCTTAATTCATTTCGAAAAGAATCTTCATCGAATGGATTTTCCTGAGTTTTTTCTTCTTCGAATTTAACCATAAATTCTGTACAATACCCAAATTCAATTTCTGAAGTGTCCATAAAATCTTGAGCAGACTTATGATGCTCGGCATTAACCATTTCTTCCATTTCAACTGTATCTATACTTTCAGGCAGCTCTTCCCCTTTTAATACAGCAAGAAAACCTTCATAAACGGTTACAAGGCCTTGTCCACCCGAATCAACCACCCCTACTTCCTTTAGTACTGGAAGTAGGTCTGGTGTACGTTTCAAAGATGCTTTCGCTTCTGCCAAAACTTGTTCCATTAATACGATAATATCATTTTCCTTTTTGGAAGCTTCAACAGCTTCTTTTGCTGCATCTTTTGCTACGGTTAAAATCGTACCTTCCACAGGCTTCATCACTGCCTTATAAGCCGTTTGTACGCCATTTTCAAATGCCGCAGCCAAATCTTTAGAAGTTAATGTTGCTTTGTTATCCATGCCCTTTGCAAACCCGCGAAATATTTGTGATAGAATTACACCAGAGTTTCCTCTTGCTCCCATTAAAAGACCTTTGGAAAAGCTTTGAGCTACTTCAGATATATTATCACTTTTATTTTTCTTCACTTCATTTGCACCAGACGTCATGGACAAATTCATATTTGTCCCTGTATCACCATCAGGTACTGGAAATACATTTAATGCATCAATTTTTTTGGCATTATTCGTTAAATGGTGAGCTCCAGAGAGTACCATTTGTGAAAAAGTTATGCCGTCTAACTTTTGAACCGTCACTATACTTCCTCCTCTTAACTCTTGTAAGCAATGTTAATCTTTTGCTACGCGTACACCTTGTATGTATATGTTTACTGAATCAATTGCTAATCCTAATGATTTGTTTAATGTATATTTAACTTGTGATTGAACATTATGTGCTACTTCTGATATTTTCGTACCATAGCTAACAATAATATACATATCAACATGCAGATGATTGTTTTCTTGCCTTACAACTACTCCACGAGAAAAGTTTTCTTTTCTTAGAATTTCAGCAATACCATCACGGATTTGACTTTTTGAAGCCATTCCTACTATACCGTAGCATTCTACAGCTGCCCCACCTGCTATTGTAGCAATCACTTCATTTGTAATTGTTACCTGACCATCATTTGTATTAAGTTCTATGGACATTATGATCCTCCTTTAATACTTTTATCATATGTTTATTTTACTACAAGCTTAACAATTATGAAAGAAACCATACCCATACTACCTTGGAATCTAATTTGCCCCTTATTACAATGAACGATTCATTGTAATCTGTCAAGATATTTTTCTTTATACATATATTGCATTTATTCTCTAGTTATGATAAATTATATAAGTATGAAATTGACTTTTGTTAGAGTAGGAGGGATTACCATGGCAAGAAAATGTGTTGTAACTGGACGTAAAACTCGCAGTGGAAACCAACGTTCTCACGCTATGAATTCCAACAAACGTAATTGGAAAGCTAATGTGCAAAAAGTTCGTATTATGGTAGATGGAAAACCTAAACGTGTTTATGTTTCTGCACGCGCCCTAAAATCAGGTAAAGTTGAGCGCGTATAATATACCTGAATGAACGCATTAGTTAAAAGCACCCAACAGTATGGGTGCTTTTTTCATTGTCTCTAACATTATCAACTTCCAAAAAAAAGAGCTTCTGTCAATACAAATTGACAAAAGCATGAATCTTCTTTACTTATCTTTTTTAAATACACCGATCACGACACGAACAAATCCACCGAGAAATCTTGGGAGTTTAATAGTATAAAATTTCATGAGTTCGCCCTCCTCCATATACAAACAAAGCTACATTGTGAATCGTTTGATTATAAATCACGACTCTTTATAAATAATAGTATGCCTTCCTTATACGAAAAAGTACCATTATTTAAAAGAAGCTTGTTTGAAATCGATAGCGTACTTCCATAACAGATGGTTGCGTCAGTTAGCGGATAGTAAAAGTCTGTCAATGTTAAACCTTTCACCTGCTCTGTCACTGGAATAAAAGAAAGATTAGGGTATTCGTGATCGTTATGAACGATATAACTTCCCGGCAATGTTAGTTCAATTTTATTCTGTTGATCTATTATTACTGCTTCAATATCTTTTGTTATTATCGTTTTCAGTAGTTGAATATTTGCTAACGTATGATCCAACCTTCCTCCTGTTACAGCAAACAAGATTATTTTATCCGGATTAAGCTTAAATGCTTTTCGTAATGCTATTTCTATGTCTGTTTCATCTTTTTCAATAGCATATTCCTGAAACAACCCTGCATATTGTTGGATTTTACTTTTCTCCTGACTAGTTACAGAATCAAAATCCCCAACCGCTAGATCTAATGCTATATTCTGTTCCAGTAATGTTACAGCACCACGATCAGCTCCAATCCAATAATCTACGTTATATTTATACAATGATAAATTCGGTAATATATTGGTAGGTCCGTTTCCTACGATTCCAATCGTTTTCATATCTACTACTCCATTAATTTGTTGCTTCTAATATATTTTGAATAGCTTTTCTTCTATCCTCTTGATTAAATACAGCACTACCCGCAACAAGAACATCTGCACCGGCTTCTGTACATAATTTCGCAGTTTTTGTATTAACCCCACCATCTACTTCAATTTCAAAGGATAACCCTTTTTCCTCACGCCATTTAGCAATTTTCTTTATTTTATTCACGGTATGATGTATAAATGATTGTCCACCAAAACCTGGGTTAACGGTCATAACCAATACAAGATCAACATCTGGTAATACCTCTTGGATCAGCTCTGCTGGTGTGGCTGGATTAATAACTACTCCGGCTTTTACACCAGCCTGTTTAATAAGCTGGATGGTTCGATGCAAATGTACACTTGCTTCCTGGTGAACGGAAATGATAGAAGCACCAGCATCAGCAAAGGTTTGAATATAAGCATCTGGATTCTCTATCATTAAATGTACATCTAATGGTAAATCCGTAACTGGTCTAATTGCCTCAACAATCAAAGGTCCAATTGTAATATTTGGGACAAAGTGGCCGTCCATCACATCAACATGAATGTACTCGGCCCCTCCTTTTTCCACATCCTGAATTTCTTGTCCAAGTTTAGCAAAATCGGCAGATAATATAGAAGGCGCAATTTTTGTCATTGTTTAATACCTCGGCTTTCTTGATTGAATTTCGTCTGCAAAACTAACGTAATGATCATACCTATAGGAAGCTATGTCACCACTTTCTACTGCTTGTTTCACAGCACATTTTGGTTCTTTTAAATGCATACAACCTCGAAATTTACATTCATCACTTCGCTCTCTCATTTCAGGGAAGCAATGCGGTAATTCTGCTAGCTCTAATTCATCAAAATCAAGTGCACTAAATCCTGGTGTATCTGCAACTAGACCACCACCCACTTCCATTAGTTCAACATGTCGAGTTGTGTGTTTACCCCTACCTAAACTTTTAGAAATATCTGCTGTCTTAAGTAATAATTGTGGATTTAACACATTTAATAATGATGACTTACCGACTCCAGATTGGCCGGCAATAACCGATACAGAACTAGAAAAATATTGCTTCATTTTTTCTAATTCTGTAGGTTTTTTTGCTGAAAATAACTCTACCGTATAACCTATGGATTCATATTCTTTTTTATAGTTATTTATATTTTCTCGTGTAACTTCGTCTATTGCATCAATTTTCGTAATAAATATGATAGGTTTTAACCCTTTTGCCTCAATTAACACAAGAAAACGATCTAATAATGTAGTACTAAATTCCGGCATCGTGGCAGAACTAACAATTATGGCTTGGTTAATATTTGCTATTGGTGGACGCACTAATTCCGTTGTCCTTGGTTTTACTTGAGTAATATAACCTTCATTATTGTCGTCGATATCAAATGTAACAAAATCACCTACTAGAGGCGTTATTTTTTTTTTGCGAAAAACGCCTCTTCCTTTACATTGATAAACACCATCTGTCGTTTGAACGTAATAGAAACCACTTAGCGCTTTGATAATTCTACCTTCTACCATCTAATCTCCCTCTTCAAAAGGTATTGTCTTGTTATAAATTTCTTCCCCATCACGGGTAACCCGATAGGTTGCTGACGAACCTGGGGCAATTAACAACGGTACTCGATATTCCGTATCTTCTAAAATTGTATCTTGAATATATACTTCATCCAGATTATGTTCCATATCATCAATGTAAATTAATACCGTTTGCTCTTTAGGATCTTGATTATCTTGGTCACCCTCACCATCATCTGCTTCAGGCTGTTTATAAGTAACCGTAAAGTAAACTGTAGTTGATTTAGGCGGTATTTCTTCTGGCCCCATTGAAATATAGACATCAACTGTAGTCCCTTTTTCAATTTCATCATTTGTGCTTGGATTATGTCTAATGACTTGTCCCTCAGAAACATCCTCAGAATTTTCTTCTAGTTTATTCATTTTTAAGCCTTCAGACTCTAAATAATCCTTTGCTTCTGCCTCAGTAAGACCTTTTAAATTATTTAGTTTTACTAATTCTGGTCCAATACTGACTTCAAATATTACAGTTGTTTCACCAGGAACGACTTCTTCGTCAGGTGCCGGTTGTACCTGAGCAATAATTTCACCTTCTGGTCGATCAGAATGTTCCTTATATTCTATAACTTCACCATATCCTTTTTGCTCTAACAGTCGTTTAACTTGACTGTAATCTCTACCGACATAATCATCAAAAACCTCTTTTTTCTTTCCTTGACTTACAAATACAGTAACCGTTGAATTCTCTACAACTTTCCTTCCTGCTTTTGGGTCAGTTTTGATGACTAATCCTTCTTCTATTTCTTCGGAATAAACGGATTCGGATTCAACCTGTAAATTTTCTTCTTTTAATCGATCTTCCGCATCATCATATTCCATTTCAATAACATCTGGAATGGTAACTTCTTTTGGTTTCATCATGCCAGGAATGACAAACAACGCAGCAATCCCAGACGCCAAAAGAACAAATAATATAATGGATAGGACGACCCATTTCTTCTTACGCTGCTTTTTCTGCTTTTTCTTCTTTGGCTTTTTGTCCTGATTAATCGATTCTGATTGTCCAGCAGCAACATTTTTAGTTTCTCCATTTGATTGATGAACAATTGTATCCTGATGTTCGTGATTTAGTAGTTGGTTATCTGTAATAATTGGTATAGCCTTTGTTTCTTCACCAACTTCTGATGGTGGTGTGTACCTTTCTTCATTTAATTTGTTCGGATCTAATGCCGTTTCTAAACTAGCCTCCATTTCATAGACGGTACTAAATCGATGAAACGGATCCTTAGAGGTTGCCTGCAATACAATATTCTCAACACTCTGTGGGACCTCCTGGTTAAAACGTCTTACAGATGGCGTATCACTCTGCAAATGCTTTAATGCAATAGATACAGGAGATTGTCCTGAAAAAGGCAAGCGTCCAGTTAATAATTCAAAAAATACGATACCTAGTGAATAGATATCAGATTTCTTTGTAGCTAAGCCACCTCTTGCCTGTTCAGGTGATAAGTAGTGGACCGATCCTAATATGGAATTTGTTTGTGTTAATGAAGTCGCACTTAATGCTACAGCAATCCCAAAATCTGTAACCTTTATATGTCCATATGTATCCATTAATATATTTTGCGGTTTAATATCTCGATGTACGATCCCGTTTTCATGGGCATGAGAAATGGCAGAAGTGATTTGCTTCATAATATCTATCGCTTCTGGTACATCGATTGGACCGTATCGTTGTATGTATTCTTTTAATGTCATTCCATCAACATATTCCATAACCATAAACAAAATCTGTTCTTCTTCGCCTACATCATAAATATTTACGATATTTGGATGGGATAAACTTGTCGCTGATTGCGCTTCTCTGTCAAAACGGGCTATAAATTCTTCATCATTTGCATATTCCAAACGTAATACTTTGATGGCTACATCTCTGTCCAAAATAATATCTTTAGCCAGATAAACATCTGCCATTCCCCCGCCACCGATTGTATCTTTAATTCGGTAACGATCATGTAATAGGTGACCTTTTAACATCAATCTTCACCTACTTTCACAGACGCTTCATGTTCAATAATAATTAATGTAACATTATCTTCCCCACCACGATCATTTGCTAGATCAACCAATTTTTGACTGACTTCCTCCATTCCTACCGATAAATCTTTCATATAATCAGCCAGTTCGCTGTCTAATACCTTATCTGATAACCCATCTGAGCATAACAGTAGCTTATCTCCATCTTCCCAACTTACTGTTTGTATATCAGATTCCACATTTGCTTCCGTTCCTAATGCTTTTAGAACTACGTTTTTTCGAGGGTGATCTTTTGCTTCTTCTTTGGATATTTGTCCAGATTGAACAAGTGCATTTACTAATGAATGATCTTCTGTTATTTGGTTAAAACCATTTTCATCATACAAATAACATCGACTATCACCTATATGGGAAATCGTAATAAATTCTTCCGTGCAAATAGCTACAACAACGGTAGTCCCCATCCCTTGACATTCTTCTTTTTCAATTGAATGCTTATGAATAGTTTCATTCATCTCTTTAAGTATTTGCTCCATCCATTCTTCTACTTGCTCTGGTGAAGTTAATGGATTGCTTTGTCGCCATTTTTCTTCAATAAATGTAGTTGCCATTTCACTTGCTACATCTCCAGCTTGATGGCCACCCATTCCATCAGCAATGATTGCCAATAATTGACCTTTATCATTATAAAAGATACCACCTGAATCTTCATTATGATTTCTTACCTTACCCCGGTCACTTAAAAAATGTCCCTTCATTCTTCCACCCCTTTTTAAAACCAGCACTAATTTTATATTATAAGTATTGCACAAAATTCTCTATAAGAATATCAGATTATACACAAAAAGGTATTATTTTGTATATTATCATAAAATATAACAGCTTTTTAGTCCGTGTTTCACTCAGCTCCGAAAATCGCTACGGAAATACACTACCCTTTCTGCAATCTCGCGAACGAAGGTCTAACAGAGTGGAAACACCTTGCTGTTGCTTCACTGTTTATACCAAAATTGTAACAAACGATGTGAAAGAAGTCTTAAGAAGGTGATACTCTTTTTATCAAACGAGTTAAAAAGAAACCATCTGTTTGAAATGATTGAGGAAATAATTGAACCCCATATTCCGAAACCCCTAATGAATCTTTTAAGCTCTCAGGTATTTCGTCAAATAGTTTACTATCAACTATATACTGATTATTTTGATGCAGAAATTGCTTAACGACATGCTCATTTTCTTCCGGGTCCACTGTACAAGTACTGTACATTAATTTACCTTCTTCTTTTAGTAATGGTGCAACACTGTTTAAAATTGCTAGCTGGATTGTCGCTAATTTAGTAATATCTGCTTCTTCTTTATTATATTTGATATCAGGCTTTCCACGGATTACCCCAAGACCAGAGCAAGGTGCATCAACCAATATACGGTCAAATGTGTCTGGTCGATAAGTTTCATGTAAGTTTCTTGCATCCGCTTTTTTGGCATCAATGATGGTTAACTGAAGTTCAGATGCTTTCTTATCGATTAATTTAATTTTCTTTGCATGTAGATCATGTGCATCTATCCAGCCTTTATTCTGCATTTTCTCTGCGATATGTGTAACTTTACCACCTGGAGCACTACAAGCATCTAAAATGTGCATACCAGGGTTCGGTTGCAGCATTTCTCCAACGAGCATTGAGCTTTGATCTTGAATTGTTAGATAACCTTCCTGGAATAAGTAGGATTTTATAATATTTCCTTTATCAATAATGATACCTTGTTCTGAAAAAATGGAAGGTCTAACTTCAAAGCCCTGTTTTTCCAACTCTTCCATAGCTTCTTTTCGAGAAATTCTTAAAGGTTGTATACGAACAGATGTAGCCCGATGGTTTAAATTAGCTTCGCACATTTCCTTCGTTGTTTCATAACCATAATAGTTGATCCACCGTTTAACAAGCCATGTCGGATGACTTGTCTCAATAGCTAGTCGCTCTACATTATCTTTGATTTCAGATGTGCTTGGAACCCCATTACGTTGCACATTCCTTAGTACACCATTCACGAGCGAAGATATCCCTTTATGTCCTCTACGTTTAGCAATTTCTACAGCTTCATGGATAATTGCATGGTCAGGAACTTTATCTAAGAATATCATTTGATACAAAGACATTCGTAGTAGCATCCTCACCCATGGTTCCATCTTCTTCTTTTTATTTATAAAATGATTCATATAATAATCTAATGTAATTTTACGGTTAATCGTCCCATACACAATTTCAGTTAAAAGACCTTCGTCTTTAGGTGATACATGATTTTTTTTGATTTCATGATCAATAAGTAAGTGACTGTAGCCGCTATCCTGTTCAATTCGTAATAACAAGTCAATAATTGTATTTCGAAGTACATATTTTTCCACGCTAATCACCCATTTTTGATCCTATTTTAATGCGATCGCTTGATCCCTGTAAAAACTGTTTCACTGTCATTCTTTTCTTACCAGCAGGCTGGATCTCGGTTACTTTTAATCCTTTTTTATTCCCGCAAACTACGACAAATGCTTCATCATTGATTTTATTTACGATCTCACCAGGGTTACCAGTATAGCCACTGTGATCCAATTCTCCCCACCATATTTTCATGACCTTACCTTCATATGTTGTGAATGCAACTGGCCATGGGTGGAGACCTCTAATTTGGTTATAAATAGTTTCATTCGACTTATTCCAATCGATTCTCTCTTGATCCCTTTTAATATTGGATGCGAACGTGGCTTTTTCTTCATCCTGTTTGCGTGGCGTAATACTACCTGCAAACAAGTTTGGTAATGTCTCTTGTAACAATTCTGCCCCTAAGACGGAAAGTTTATCGTGCATACTTCCAACATGGTCATCGCCCTCGATGAGTATACTTCGCTGGGTGAGTATGTCACCTGCATCTAGTTTCTCAACCATATACATAATCGTAATTCCTGTTTCTTTTTTCCCTTGCATAATTGCATAATGAATTGGTGCCCCACCGCGTAGTTCTGGTAGTAATGATGCATGAACATTAATACAACCAAATGGAGGTGTTTCCAATAATTCATTCGGTAGCAATTGTCCATATGCTGCTGTAACTATTATATCGGGATCATAATCAAGAATCGTTTGATAATCATTTTTTAATTTCTCTGGTTGAAAAATAGGTATATTATGCTTTTCTGCCTCTACTTTTACTGGGGGAGGTGTTAATACTTTTTTTCTCCCCTTTGGACGATCAGGCTGTGTTACGACTAATACAACTTCATAATCTGAAGCTGTCAACATTTGCAAAACGGGCACCGAAAAATCTGGTGTTCCCATAAAAACGATTCGTTTCATCATTTACCTTCTTTCTACATTAAGTGATACGGTTGCATATCAACTGTTATTAATAAATTATTTTTGCGAACATCATCTCTGAACTGTTCCGTTATTTCTCGAATATATGCACGTATTTGTGGTTCATTTTTATATTTTATCATGCACTGATACCGATATCTATCTTTCATACGTGTTATCGGGGACGGGGTTGGTCCTAATACAACCGTCTCTTGCTGGATTCGTTGTAGTAATAAATGAACAATTTGTTGTGTAACTTGTACGACTTTTACTTGATTTGTATGAGAAACAGTTATGAGTGCTAAAAAGTAATATGGTGGATAATGAAACGTTTTTCGCATTTTCATTTCATGTTGGAAAAATTGATCAAAATCATACTTACTAGCAAGTTCTATACTATAATGATCCGGAGTATACGTTTGTACCACTACTTCTCCTTTTAATTCATGTCTACCTGCACGTCCACTAACTTGAGTTAGTAATTGAAATGTTTTCTCGCTTGATCTAAAATCTGGTAGGTGCAACATGGAATCAGCTGTTAATACCCCTACTAATGTGACATTTTCAAAGTCAAGTCCTTTGGCAATCATTTGCGTCCCTAATAAAATATCTGCCTGCTTTTCGGCGAACTGCTTTAATAGTTTTTCATGTGCCCCTTTTCTTCTAGTCGTATCCACGTCCATCCGTATTACGCGTGCTTCTGGTAGCAACTGTGTTAATGCCTCTTCTACTCGTTGTGTCCCTGTTCCAAAATAACGAATTAAATCACTCGTACAGGATGGGCACTCTGTTGGCATTTTTTCTTCATAGGAGCAATAATGACATTTTAATTGATTGCTATTTTTATGATAGGTTAATGCAATATCACAATGTGGGCACTCGGTAACATGACCACAATCTCTACACATTACAAAAGTAGAGTAGCCACGGCGATTCAATAATAATACTACTTGCTCCCCGCGACCAATAGCTTCCTCCATTTTTTTCATCAGGGACCTAGAAAACATCGTACGGTTACCTGCATGTAATTCTTCACGCATATCTACTATGTTAACCTCTGGCATGTCCTGATTATTTGTTCGTTTATTTAACGTGGCTAAATGATACACCCCTTTTTGGGCACGTGCAAAAGACTCTAACGTCGGTGTAGCGCTACCCAGCACAACTGGACAATGATAATATTGACCACGTTTAATCGCAATATCTCTTGCATGGTAGCGTGGTTGATCTTCTTGCTTATATGTTGTTTCATGTTCTTCATCGATTATGATAATACCAATATTTTCGAAGGGTGCAAATATTGCTGATCTAGCACCTACAACAACTTGCACTTCTTTTCGTTGAATTTTTCGCCATTCATCATATTTCTCACCGCTTGATAAGGCACTATGCATAACAGCTACTTTAGAACCGAATCTACCTTTAAAACGTTTTACCATTTGTGGAGTTAACGCTATTTCTGGAACGAGTACAATAGCTTCTTTCCCTTTTTGAATTACATCTTGAATAGCTTGTAGATAGATCTCTGTTTTTCCACTACCTGTAATACCGTGTAAAAGAACGACATTGTGCTTTTCATTCGCGATGTCATTTTGAATTGGAGTAATAGCCTGTTTTTGTTGATCAGTTAATTGCAATGGTGAAGTTTTTTCAAAATCAGCATCATTATAGGGATTTCGATATACTTCCGCTTTGTATGTCCTCAATAAGGAGCTATCTAGTAACGGTTTTAGAGTTGACCTTGATGTTCCTAACATTTTTAGTAATTTGCCCTGTTCAATTGCCTCAGGATTCTGTATAAAATAAGCTACTATTTCCCGCTGTTTCGAAGCTTTTTTTGGTATTTCCGCATATGCTTCTTCTAATAGATGTGCTTCCTTGGCAGGACGTATCATGGTTAATTGCTTTTTTGTAATCTTTGATTTAACAATATAATCCACTCGAATATCTCCAGACTGAATTGCTTTTTGCAATTGGGAATATCGGGCAGTGGAGTGTTCAAATTCTTCATAGGTAATAATATCTCTTCCAGCAAAAAGGTGCTCCAGCTCCATAGGAAGTTGGACATGTTCCTCCCGAATTAATTCTTTTTTATATTGTGATTTTAAGACTTGTGGCAACATTGCCTGATAGGCAGTGATATATAATGTAAGTGTATCCTCAGCAACCCATTTTCCTAACTGTAATAATTCATTTGTTAGTACCGGAGTAAGATCTAATACATCGATAATTTCTTTTAATTTATCAAAGGAAGAATTTGTTGATTTTCCAACGACAAAACCAGATATCTTTCGAGGACCGAAAGGCACAATCACTCGCATACCAATAGATAAAATTTCTTGGAACCTATCAGGTATTTGATAGTCAAATGTCTGATTAATTTCTTTAGCTGGCACATCAACAATTACTTTAGCTATATTCACTGAAACCATCCTTCATATCCCGTGCGATAAAGGTTAATATTTTTTGGGCTACATCATGCTTGGATGCTAATTGAATTTCCTCTTGTTGTAGTTGTTTGTTGACATATGTTGCAACATTTGTATCTCCTTCAAAACCCGCCCCTACCATATTCACATTATTAATTACAATGGCGTCTAGGTTTTTCTTTTGAAGCTTCTTCACCCCATATTCTAATGGTGTGGTCGTTTCAGCAGCAAACCCAACCAAAAATTGATCTGTTTTCATTTCACCAAGTGCTTGAAGAATATCTTTAGTTCGCTCCATTTCGATATGTAGTTCTCCTGTTTGTTTTTTCATTTTTTCGTCGTAGGTAATTTTAGGACGATAATCAGCAACAGCAGCAGACTTGATAATGATATCATGGTGAACAAATTGCTCCTTCATGACATGGTACATTTCTTCTGCAGAGGTGATGTTAATTCGATTAATCCGACGATTATGCGTTTCTAATGCAACAGGTCCAGATACTAATGTAACATCTGCCCCCATATTTGCCGCAACCTCAGCCAGAGAATAGCCCATTTTCCCAGATGACCGATTGGTAAAAAAACGGACGGGATCGATTCTTTCACGGGTCGGTCCAGCAGAAATTAATATTTTTTTACCTGCTAATAATTCTGATCTTGATTGATGTTTGCGTACCGCATCAATGATACTCTCCGGTTCTTCCAATCTTCCTTTACCTATCCAGCCACAGGCTAAATAACCAGCTCCGGGCTCTATAAAATGATAGCCCCATGCTTCTAATTGTTTCATGTTATTGACAACCGCAGGATGATCATACATATTTACATTCATTGCAGGTGCAATATATATCGCAGCTTTTGTAGCAAGTAATGTCGTTGTTAACATGTCATCAGCTACCCCACTTGCCATTTTACCTATTATATTCGCCGTTGCGGGAGCAATTATTATGATATCTGCCCAATCTGCTAAATCAATGTGAGCAATTTTTTCGGGGTCTTTTTCATCGAACGTATCTGTGTACACTGGATTTCGCGATAGTGCTTGAAAGGTTAATGGGGATACGAATTGCTCCGCACTTTCTGTCATAATTACCTTTACTATTGCCCCTTGTTGTGTTAGTTTACTCGTTAAAGCACAAGCTTTATATGCTGCAATACCACCTGAAACACCTAATACGATTTTTTTATTCTGTAACATCATTAGGACTCCTCTCTAACACGTTCACTTTTACTCTAACTAAGTTATACCATAAATTCGAATAGAATCTAATCATGTCGATTTATTTCATATATTTTTTTAAATGTACCCTTTTCGCATTACCGGAGCGTAAGTCACCATTGCGGTTATGTAGCAGTATATTTCAATTACTTATGAAGAATCATTACTCGGAAAAACAACAATCATTTAGAAAACATCTTAAAGAAAAAGTACCCCCCTCGCATCTTTGATGTGCAAGGGGGGGAATATGTTTAATTATTCTCTTCTAATATTAACTCACCAGCCTGAATTTCTTCAAGCGCCATTCCAACAAACTTATCTGATTTCGGATTTTCTATCTTAAGATTATTTACCTCACGAAGCTGTCTAGCTCTTTTTGCAGATAAAGTAACTAATGAATACTTTGATTTAATAATTTCTTGTAGCTTATCAATTGATGGTTCTAACATCATAGGATATCATCCTCCAATATTTTCTTATATTGCTTTGCAATACGTTCCCGCTTGCAATGTTCACTCTGTATGATCGATTGTATTTTGGTTACTGCATTATCTACATCATCATTCACAACGACATAATCATAAGCATCCATTAATTCAATTTCTTTACGTGCTTCCTTTAGGCGATTAAGAATTAATTCTTCTGATTCCGTACCTCGATTAACAATCCGGTTTTTCAATTCTTCTAAACTAGGCGGAAATAAAAAGATAAATACACCTTCAGGGAAATTCTCTTTTACTTGTAATGCACCTTGAACCTCGATCTCTAAAAATACGTCATATCCATCAGCCAGGGTTTGTTCGACATATTCCCTTGGCGTCCCATAATAATTATTAACAAATTTAGCGTATTCTAACAGTTTATTTTGTTCAATGAGCGATTCAAACTCTTCATTTGACTTATAAAAATAGTCGATTCCATTCTGTTCACCTGGACGCATGTCTCTCGTTGTCATGGATATCGAATATTTTAAATCTGTCTTCCGGTCAAAAAGTTCTTTTCTTACGGTACCTTTCCCTACTCCAGATGGACCGGAAAGAATAAATAAAATACCTTTTTCTTCAATCAAAATGTTTCCTCCTAAATATATGAAAAATGCTACCGATCATATTATTCATCGGTTATTTCATCATGACTTAACACACGTTGACCAACCGTTTCAGGTTGAACCGCTGATAATATGACATGGTCGCTATCAGTGATGATAACTGCCCTTGTCCGTCGGCCATATGTAGCATCTACTAATTTATTGTTGTCTCTTGCCACGGTGATAATACGTTTTATTGGAGCAGATTCTGGTGAAACAATGGAAATCACCCTATTTGCAGAAACTACATTTCCAAATCCTATATTTATTAATTGTAAGCCCACATTAGCTCCCCCTTATATTATATCTCTCTATTAATGAACACTTCCTGTTAATTTGTATATCCATTATAAAAAATAAAATAGAAAAAATACAACGATATTATTCAATATTTTGTATTTGCTCTTTAATCTTTTCTATATCACTTTTTAATGAAACCGACCATTCGCCTATTTGGCTATCTGTAGATTTGGATCCAATTGTATTTGCCTCACGATGCATTTCTTGTAAGATGAAATCCAATCTTCTTCCAATTGGTTCCTTCGTGTTCATAAGTTCATTAAAATGGTCTATATGACTTAGAAGTCTTGTGATTTCTTCTGAAATATCTCCCTTCTCTGCAAGGAGTGCAATTTCCTGATGAATGCGATTAGAGTCAACCTTTACAGAGTCATCAACATACTCATCAATTCTTGTTTTTATTCGCAATCGATATTCTTCTATGACTTCATTTCTTCGCCCTTCTAATAATAATACCATACTTCGAATAGATTTTACTCGTTCTTTGATATCATTCGATAAAAATTCTCCTTCCTTTGCTCTTCGGACCATAACTTGTTCACAAGTACGGTGGATACTTTCCATGATCGTATCCTGTAATTCTGTAGGCTGATTCTCACTTTCCTGTAATATGAATAAGTCGGGTATCGCTGTTAGCAATTCTACTGGTATTTCACCTGCCAATTGATATCTATTTTTTGCCTCACTTAATTCATTAAAGTATTGATCCATCAAGTCCCAGTCAGTACGCAGCGTTTTCTGAGTGAAACTTTCCCCTTCAAATGCTACATAAACCTCCACTCTACCTCTATGGAAGAAGGATTGCACTAGCTTTTTGATTCGATCTTCTAAAAACAATAAAGTTCGAGGAATTTTTGGATTGAAATCTAAAAAACGGTTATTAACTGTTCTAATCTCAACCGTTATTGTTGTGTTATCAAGTTGAATAGTATCTCTTCCATAGCCAGTCATACTCATTGTCATATGTATCACATCCGTCCATAATTTAATAATCTGGTTAGTTTTCTTAGATTCTAGTATAACAAAAAGGCTGTTTTCTAAAAAATTATAGCTTTTTAATAATTATTTATTAGAAGTTTTAGAAACTGTGACATAACATTTCTCTCAAGAAATTTATAGCCAACAAAAAGAAGAACCCATTGTTTCATAGGGTTCCTCATTATATTATTATTTTTTTGTAAATCCAAATAAAACAGTAGGTAAAGAACTCAAGCCGATAATTAACATCCAGTCACGTAAGCTTAAAGCTGTTGTATGGAAAATTGGCTGCAGGGGTTTCCAATAAATTACAACTAACAATAATAATAAGGATGATACAACTGCAAGAATTAGATACATATTTTCGAATGGATTTCTGTCAAAGACGGATGTTTCACTACGGCAATCAAATACATGAATTAATTGAGCCATCACAAGTGTTGTAAATGCAACTGTCTGACCATAAATTAAATTATCTGGGTTGTTTTGATAAGCGAGCATAAAAGCAATTAATGTTACGATTCCTATTAGAAATCCTCTACTAATTATCTTCCACCCTAATCCTCTAGCGAAAATACCCTCTTTTGGACTTCTTGGCTCTTTTTTCATGACGTCATCTTCTGGTTTATCCAATCCCAATGCCATGGCTGGGAGTCCATCCGTAACTAAATTCACCCATAATATTTGCACCGGAACTAATGGCAGTGGCATTGCTAGTAACATCGCAAATAACATGACTAAAATTTCTCCGACATTCGATGCTAGCAGATATCGAATAAATTTACGTATATTTTCATAGATATTTCTTCCTTCTTTAATCGCTGCTTTAATCGTAGCGAAATTATCATCCATTAATACTAAGGAAGATGCTTCTTTTGTTACATCTGTTCCGCTTATCCCCATACTGATTCCAATGTCACTGGCTTTTATGGCAGGAGCATCATTTACTCCATCCCCAGTCATTGCAACAATATGCCCCCTCTGTTGAAAAGCCTTAACAATTTTCAATTTATGTTCCGGTGTTACTCTTGCAAAAACATATACATCTTCGATAATGTTTTCTAATTCTTCAACAGACATTTGATTTAATTGATGCCCTTCTAAAACAAGTCCATCTTCCGGAAATAAATTTAATTTCATAGCAATAGCTCGAGCTGTTTTTACATGATCACCGGTAATCATGACCGTTTTAATTCCAGCTTGTCTACATTCTTCTATTGCTAATTTAACTTCTTTTCGGGGAGGATCAATCATTCCATATAAGCCAATAAAAGTTAGCTCTTTCTCTAAAAATACTGTATCTAAGGATTCTTCCTTCGACAATGGTCTCATCCCAATGGCTATCGTACGCAGCGCTTTTTCCGCCATTCGATCAATTGCATCCTCAATTTTATCCTTATCTTTAGGCTTTAATATTCTTCTTCCATCTTTATCGAGTAAATACGTGGAACGAGGTAATAGAACATCTGGAGCACCTTTTGTGATTAAGAAACGCCGTTGATTATTATCTTCAACAATTACACTCATCCGTTTACGATCGGAATCAAATGGAATTTCTTTTATAATTTTATAGTCTTCGCTACTCATAGGTGTTAAACCAATTTTTCTTGCAGCAATGACTAATGCACCATCAGTTGGATCACCGTCTACATAGTATTTACCTTTTTTCACTTGTAAAGAAGCATTATTACACAACATTCCATACAAAAGCATTGTTTCTAAATTAGAAAAATTTCTGTCTACTGTCTCTCCATTTAATAAGTAGTCCCCACTTATATTATATCCATCACCAGTGACATGGAGGTTTTGGTCATTTACATATATTTCTTTTACAGTCATCTGATTCTCGGTCATAGTTCCGGTTTTATCTGAGCAAATTACAGATGCACAGCCTAACGTTTCTACAGCAGATAGTTTTCGAACAATTGCCTTTTTACGGATCATCCGTTGTACACCCAAGGATAATGCAACTGTCACAATTGCGGGTAATCCTTCAGGAATTGCAGCAACAGCTAATGATACACCAGCTAGGAACATGTTATAGACGGGATGTCCTTGCAAAACTCCTAGTCCCACAACTAATACCGTTAATAATAATGCAACAACAATTAGAATCTTTCCAAGTTCTGCAAGCTTTCGTTCTAAAGGTGTTGGAACTTTTTTCGTATTTGCCATTAAAGATGCTATCTGACCCATTACTGTATTCATCCCAGTTCCAACAACAATTCCCACACCTGTTCCACGTGTTACAAGTGTTCCCATGAAGCCCATATTCACTTGATCCTGAGCATCTAAATCATCTCTAGAAATAGCGGTAGCATGTTTCATAACAGGCAATGACTCACCAGTTAAAGCTGACTCCTCTGTCTCTAAATTATTCGCTTTTACGATACGAATATCTGCAGGAATTCGGTCACCACTTTTAATTTTGACGACATCACCAACAACAACTTCACGTGAAGAGATTTTTTCCCACCTTTGTTCTCGTAACACATTTGCCATTGGTGCCGATAATTCTTTAAGTTTTTCTAATGATTTCTCTGCTTTTTGTTCTTGAAAATATCCGATAAATCCATTTACTAAAACAATTACCATGATTGCGATCGCATCAATATACTCTCCTAACATTCCTGCAATTAATGTGGCTGCTAGAAGTACAATAACCATAAAATCTTGAAATTGCTTAAGAAAAATCAACCATTTAGAAATATTCTTCTCTGCTACTAGTGCATTTTCTCCGTATTGTTTACGTCGTTGTTCTACTTGTTTGGAAGATAATCCTTTATTTGTTGTAACGGTTAACTTTTGCTCAATCCTTTCGACATCTAACTGATACCATTTTTTCACATTACATTCCTCCACATGTATACAAAACATTAGACTTGTCCTTACTTCTCTTAATGGATATCTATGCAGTCTTGTCCGAAAAAATGCTATAATTGAATGTGAGGTGAAATCACATGCCATTCGATGGAATTGTTACAAAAGCTTTAACAGAAGAATTACAACAAAAAATAATACCTGGAAAAATAAATAAAATATATCAGCCGACAGATACAGAACTCGTTTTAACAATTCGAAGTCAAGGAAAAAATCATACTTTATTACTATCCATACACCCTACATATGCACGATTACATCTAACCGATGACGTGTACAAAAACCCTACAGAACCACCGATGTTCTGCATGGTGTTACGTAAACATTTATCTGGATCAACAATTGAGTCCGTAGAACAAAAAGGGATGGAACGAATTGTTACATTTACTATCAAAACGAGAAATGAAATAGGTGATATTACAAACAAAAAACTGGTTATTGAATTAATGGGAAAACATAGTAATGTCATGTTAATCGATGAAGAAAAAGGTAAAATAATTGACAGTTTAAAGCATGTCTCAATGGCCCAAAATCGTTATCGTACAATATTACCAGGGGCAGAATATATAGTACCACCACAGCAAAATAAGCTAAATCCGTTAGAAATCGATGAAGATACATTTATTCGAAAACTGGATTTCAATGCCGGAAAACTTGATAGACAAATTGTGAGTTTACTAGTCGGCGTATCTCCTTTTATTGCTGAAGAACTCATTAAGAATGCACAACTAGGATCAACCGAAGTTTATAAACAAATTTTTGTGGATTTCCAAAATCAATTAAAGAACAAGGATTATTATCCAGCAATTTATATACATCAAAAAGAAGACTTTCATGTTCTCCCAATAACAACGAGTATAGGTGATGTAAATGAATTTGCTTCTACGAATGAAATGCTTGACCATTTTTATTCCGGAAAAGCAGAAAGAGATCGTGTAAAGCAACAAGCAAAAGACCTTTATCGTTTCATTAAAAATGAACAAGATAAAAATAAACGCAAATTAAAAAAACATCAAAAAACATTGCAGAAAGCGGAAGATGCGGAAGCCTTTCAAAGAAAAGGAGAGCTATTAACAGCACATATGCATTTAGTCAAACAAGGTGACAAAAAGATCTCAGTTGTAGACTATTACGACCCAGATCAAAGGGAGATTGACATTGAGTTAAATCCTAATAAAACACCTAGTGAAAATGCACAAGCTTATTTCAAAACCTATCAAAAACTAAAAACCTCCAAACAAGTAGTTGAACAAGAAATTATTAAAACGAATAACGAAATCCAATATTTTGATCAATTACTACAACAAATTGATGTAGCTGGCGTTGAAGATATTGAAGAAATTCGCGAAGAACTTCGAGAAGAAGGGTACTTAAAAAAACAGACGAAGCAAAATAAGAAAAAAAATAAACCTGCTAAACCAACTCCAGAGGAATACATTTCAACTGACGGCACTTTGATTTTAGTAGGTAAAAACAATAAACAAAATGAATATGTAACAATGAGAATCGCGCATAGAGATGATATTTGGCTTCATACCAAAGACATACCTGGATCTCATGTTGTTATTAGAGATAAAGAACCGAGTGAGGATACCATTATGGAAGCAGCATTATTGGCTGCGTATTTCAGTAAATCAGGCAGCTCTTCTTCCGTACCAGTAGATTATACTAAGATTCGCCATGTTAAAAAACCAAATGGGGCAAAACCAGGATTTGTTACCTATGAGAATCAAAAAACAGTATTTGTAACACCCGATAAAGCAGTTGTGAATGGATTAAAAAAATAAAGATATCTAGATGAAAAAATATGAAGCACTTATGTATAGTTAATTAACATAAGTGCTTTTCGTATTTTATATAATAATGATGTAAAATACAGCTATTCCCAGAAACAAACTTGCAATTTATTATTATCCATATCATAGAAATCAAAAAACATGTTGACCCCATCTTTTTGAATTTCACTTACATTTACACCTTGTTCTTTAAGCTTTTCATATATTTGTTCAATATCTTTAGTGAAAAATATAGGATAGGTTCCCTCTTGATGAGAACTTGTTCTCCCTTCCTCGATAGTTAATGGAACTCCGCTATTACCAATATTTAATATGCAATAACCTTCTCCTTTGAATGCTTCTTCAAATCCCAATGTTTTCTGATACCATGTACGTGATTCTTCAACATTACTAACCTTTAAGCAGACTGTGTCAATTCGTTCAATCATATGGTAGTTTCCCCTTTTAATTAAATTAGTAATAACCTTTTGTAATCATTTCTAATTTAGATATCGTACGACCATCGACAAATAATTATCGTAAATTTTGGTTCTTCTTGCATCGTTTGTTGCTATTTTCATATTAACTCCAACATAATATATGCGCTCTGAAAACCGCTTCGGATTTGTCCGAAGGCAGTTGCTAAGTCTACTCTAACTCATGTTATATCTTTATATATTTAATTAGTTGGATATTATTTTCACATATCTTCCTTGTTTTGCTTTTTCATAGGCTGTCACACTCATATCTCTTACTTTATCAGACAATATTGATGCTTTGATTAACTCATTATTACATAAAACAGATGGATCTATTAATCGGACCTTATTTTTACGATGTATATCATAATTTACTTTGTCCTCGGTTACTCGAACGTTCTGATGAAGTTGATTGAGTTGATCCTTAACCTCAACATCTGTTGTAGATTTCAACTTGAAAATTACTTCTTCATCTATACCATTAAAGTCGTTGATTGTAAGAATATTTTTATCTAATGACAGTTTTAGTGTCTTGGCTAAAATATCATATCCGTAAATATTCAACGGATCCATAAAGAAGTCAATCACTTCTTTGTAATAGATGTCGACGAACCATTCCGCTATGTCGATGCTTTGAAGGTACATCCTATCCTCCACTATTATTAAATTACTTAAAAACTCCTGAATTTCACCATGTGAAATATGTCCATACGAATACATATCTCGTAGTGTATAGTCAACTCTATCCGCACATAGTTCGGGTGCCTGTTGTTCAAGTAGTGTCCACTTGGAGATATCGAGTAAAATGTCTTTATAATCATAGTGATATTTGGCAAGAATTGCTGGAATCTCTGACTGGCGGATGACTGAACCGAATATTTTGTCATGGTAGTCCTCATCTTTATTTTCAAGTACATAATCAATTACATGAGAAAATGCTGTGTGGGATACATCATGTAGTAACCCCGCAATTTGTTCCTCTAAAGATCCACCAAGCCTTCTAATTAATAGCATAACACCAATGGAGTGATCGAATCTGGTAACATTCCAATTCTCATTAACTAAATAGCTTGCACCACCTTGATGTACTCCTTTTAACCTCTGAACTGGTTGACTTAAGACTAATTCCTCTAAAACTTTATCAATCTTGTATTCTCCGTAAATTTGATCGGATATAAACAATCTATCCCTCCCTTCTACTTCATTAGTATTTTTTTCATAGTAACACAAAATTACCAAAATATACTGTTATTTATAATCAAAAAAACACCTACAACATCTAAAAAAATGTGCAGGTGTTATAATATATCGCGCCGTTATAAGAAGGTTTTTTTCGTCAATACACTAATAAATGCATCGACTTGTGGTAATTTACGAATTCCTTCCTGATAGCAGACCCAAGTATCTCTAGTTACAGGTATTTCATCTAATGTTAATGGAATATGAGGATATTCATTCTTCATAGAGTCAGATACACTTTCTGGTAATACAGCCATTCCTATTCCTTGCTTCATAAATTGCTTACATGTTTCGATTTGGTCTACTCGAATCGTTTTTAATGGTTTAATTTCATGTTGGTGGTGATACAACCAGTTATCCACTAATTCATGCATACTATCATCACTTTTAAACGAAATGAGTGGTCTTTCCTTGACCGATTGTTCAGGAAACGGCTCTGTATCAAAAATGTACAATGGGTCTTCAAACAGCCGAAAACAAGAACTTTCTTTTAATTTTTTTCCCCGAATAATACATACATGATAGTCTTTATAATGGCTTTTTATATCTTCACTTATCCCAGTAACAAGATCAATTGTTACTTTAGGAAATGCCTGAGTGAATTCCCCTAAAATTGCCGGTAAGAAACGTTGACTTATTAGCGACGAGCATGCAATAGATAATGTTCCTTTAACTTCCTCACTTGATTCTGCTAGCCGATTCTTCAGAAGTTGCTCTTGCTCAATCACCCTGCTAGCATGCTCCAAAATAATTTCTCCACTAGGTGTTAAGACGAGACTTTTTGATGTTCGAATGAAAATTTTAACTCCAAAATATTCCTCAATGTATTTTAATCGCTGGGTAACAGCAGGCTGAGAAATTAGGACTGCTTTTGCCGTACCGCGAATCGTACCAATTTCCTTTAATTTTAACAGTAACTCATAATCTTCTATTTTCATAAATCTTCCCCATTTGATAAGAATTTATTATTGAACTTGATTTGAAACTGATATTTTACTTATTGCCTTAATCATTATAACCTAAAGGTAATAATAAATCTATAAGAGAGAAGTGATTGGTGATGAAAGAGAAGGATGATGTTAAACAGGCTTTTTCTAAGAATAGCGAGGCGTATGTTACTAGTAGTACCCATTCAAAAGGAAAAGACTTATTACAGTTAGTAGATTGGATAGAACCAACAGCTGACATGATCATACTTGATATCGCAACTGGTGGAGGTCATGTAGCGAAATGTCTATCCGAACATGTTAACACTGTTTATGCTACAGATATAACCAAGGAGATGTTGAACACTGCTTCCACTCATTTGAAAGGTTATCAAAATATTCATTATGTCATTGCGGACGCAGAAAATTTGCCGTTTCTTGATCATACGTTTGACGTCGTTACCTGTCGAATTGCAGCACACCACTTTCCTAATCCAGAAAAATTCATTCGAGAAACAGAACGTGTATTAAAACCTGGAGGGAAGTTCTTATTGATTGATAATGTATCACCAGAAGATAATGCCTATGACACCTTTCTTAATAAACTAGAAAAAATGCGTGACTATAGCCATATTCGCTCTTTAAAAGTTTCTGAATGGAAACAATTATTGCATGAGAATCAACTAGGAATTTCACATCATGAATTAAAGAAAAAAACATTACCTTTTGAGGAATGGATCAATCGAATGATAGATTCACAATACGAAAAAAAAGCTGTAACAAACTATATTCTGAGCGCCACAGAACAAATTCACACCTATTTCAAAGTGGTTAATGATAATAAAGGACTTCATTCTATTTCCATTGATGAGTGGATGGTATTATGTGAAAAAGTTTAAACGAGCCTGTCCCATAAGTCGTGTTTTACCACTTATGGGCAGACACTTATTTTTTGTAGTAAAATGGTTAATCTTATGATGAGACCGTGTTGATTTCCGTTTCAGACAGTCGCTCACCGAGGCAAAGGCTTCAGCCTCTTTACTACGTTACTATAAATTATTACGCCAAGATAATAATTCCACTTTTACATTATGTTCCATCTTGCCATCCTCAACTAATCTATCTATTAACGTATCAAAGCTTGCAATCGTCTGAAAAGGAACATTTGCATTAGAAAAATTCACTATCGATTTTTCCAATCCATATGTAAAAATAGCGAACACAGCCATTACCTCTGCTCCTTCTTGTTGCAAAACTTTCACTGCTTCAAGAGCAGATCCACCAGTGGAAATGAGGTCCTCTATTACGAGAACTTTTTTGCCTTTTGTTAGCTCTCCTTCTATTTGGTTTCCTTTTCCGTGCCCTTTTGGCTTGGAACGAACGTAAACCATTGGTAAGTTCAACCGATCCGCTAGCCAGGCAGCATGTGGAATTCCCGCTGTAGCACAACCAGCGATAATGTCAGGTTTTACATTCAGTGCTTCTATTTGTTCCATAAATGAATTGGTTATTTTACGTCGAATACCTGGGTAGCTCATCGTCAATCGATTATCGCAATAAATTGGTGATTTAATTCCAGAAGTCCAAGTAAAATAATTGTCTGGATTAATTTGTACCGCCTTTATTTCCAATAAATCCCTTACTAACTCTTCACTTAATTTCATAGGGTTCCCTCCCACTCTTTGACTGCTTGTTGATAAGCATTATATGGATTTTCAGCTTGTGTTACACTCCGACCTATAACTAAATAGTCCGCTCCATTCTCTCTTGCAAAGCTAGGAGTTGCGATCCGCTTTTGATCATTGCTATGGGAATCGTTAAGTCGTATTCCAGGAGTGACTGTAATAAAAGAATCTGCACAAACCTCTTTAATATGTTTCGCTTCATGAACAGAACAAACCACACCATCCGCTCCATGATCAGCTGCAAATGTAGAGAAATAGGCAGCTTTCTCCTGTAAATCACCTAAAATATATAATTCCTCATTCATTGTTTTCTGATCCATCGACGTTAAAACGGTGACGGCAATCAGCTTCGTCTGATGACTACTAGAAATAGAACCTGATTGCAACCCTTCCTTCGCACGTTGAATCATCTCACTTCCGCCTAGGGCATGTACATTGACCATATCTACCTCAAGAGCAGCAATATTTTTCATCGCTCTCATAACCGTTGTTGGAATATCATGTAGTTTCAAGTCTAAGAAAATAGCATGGTTATTTTCTTTTAATCTTTCAATAACTTTTGGACCTTCTCTGTAAAATAACTCCATTCCAACTTTAACAGGTACCCCTTGTAACTGATTCGTTTTAATAAATTGATCTGTTTCACTCCAATTTGGAAAATCAAGTGCTAAATAAATGGATGAACTCATACCGATACCCCCTTTCCTATTACATCTTTCACAGACGAAAACCCATACCTTTGGAGTACTTTAGGTAACTCATCGATGATTTCAACGCACACGAACGGATTTTGGAAGTTAGCTGTACCAACTGCGACTGCACTTGCACCTGCTAGTAAAAATTCTAAAACATCCTCCGCATTTGTTACGCCACCCATTCCGATAATCGGAATTGTGACTTGTTGTGAAACTTCGTAAATCATACGTATTGCAACAGGTTTAATTGCCGGTCCAGACAATCCCCCTGTTTTATTTGCAAGTAGTGGCTTTTTACTCGAAAGATGTATTTGCATACCAGTTATCGTATTAATCATAGATAATCCATCAGCACCTGCAGACTCGACAGCCTTAGCCATGGCTACAATATTAGAGACATTTGGTGACAGTTTGACATAGACTGGTAGATTACTAGCCCGTTTCACAACTTCTGTAACACGAGCAGCCATACTAGGATCTGTTCCAAACTGAATTCCTCCCTCTTTAACATTGGGACAGGAGATATTCAGCTCTAAAGCATGAACATGCTTACTTTCATTGAAAGCAGCAGCTACATTCTCATATTCCTCTAATGTACTCCCAGCTACATTAGCGATAATCTGCGTATCGTATTTTGCTAAAAAAGGAACTTCATTGGCAATTATTTTGTCAACACCGGGATTTTGTAAGCCAATTGCATTTAACATACCAGACGATGTTTCTGCTACACGGGGGGTGTTATTTCCATACCGTTCCGTACCAGTAGCAGCTTTCATGATAACAGCACCAAGCTTACTTAAATCATAAAACTGACTATATTCACGACCAAACCCAAAGCAACCAGACGCTGGCATGATCGGATTTTTTAATTGTAATCCCGGTAATTCAACGGATAATTGACTCATAATTTTACCTCCTCAGCTGAAAATACAGGTCCATCCTTACAAATTTTACGATACCCGTCTTCCCCCACAGTCGGAATAACGCAAGCAAAACATGCACCTACACCACATCCCATTCTTTCCTCTAATGAAATGTATCCTTTTTTTGTTTGTAATCGATTCGTTACAGCCTGGAGCATTGGAATTGGACCACATGAATAATAACAATCATACTCTCGTAAAGAATCGATGACATCTGTAACAAATCCCGTTTCCCCATACGAACCATCATTGGTAACGATGATGGTTTCCCCTAACCGTTGAAACTCTTGTTCATAAAAAACATGTTCTTTTGATTGAAATCCGAGTACGGAAATTATATTTTTTCCTTGTTCCGCCAATGTTTTACCAAGATTATATAATGGTGGAACCCCTATCCCACCACCAATAAGCAGTACAGTGGAATCCTCTCTATTGATCCTAAAACCGTTCCCACTAGGACCAAGTACATCTAGCATCATACCCGGATGATAATCTGCTAGTCGATTTGTCCCTGATCCTAACTTTTTAAACAACACCGTAATCGTCTTAGTTTCTCGATTTACATCTGCAATTGATATGGGTCTTCTTAATGTGTGTCTATCAACATAAATATGCAAAAACTGTCCCGGAATAGCAGTTTCACTTATATAAACATTTTCCAGTACCATTTCAATTGTATCTAGAGCAATGCTTTCAGAAGCTCTTATCACTACTTTTTCTTTTTTAATCATGGATGAACTACCTCTTTATTTGTCATCGGTTTTGCACTAAATGTTGTCGAATCAATAACATTTAAAATAGCATTTGCTGTATCTAAATTCGTTAAGCAGGCTATACCATGCTCAACCGATAGACGACGAATCATAAATCCATCAGAACGTGGTTGCTTTCCAGATGTTAACGTATTGATCACAAATTGCACCTGACCTTTTTCAATAATCGATAGTACATTTGGTTCTGCAGCTCCAATTTTAGCAACCTGTGTAACAGGTATACCTAAGTTTCTCACTTGTTGCGCAGTACCTTGTGTTGCAAATAACTGAAACCCTAATTGATGAAAACGTTCTGCAATTTCAAGCATTTCCTGTTTGTCTTTATCAGCTACCGTTAATAATACTGCCCCTTCATTTGGAACGGACAAACCTGAAGCAACTAACCCTTTATATAAAGCCTTTTCTAATGTCTTATCATATCCAATTGCTTCTCCTGTAGATTTCATTTCTGGACCTAATATCGTGTCTACACTTCGTAATTTCTCGAATGAAAATACCGGTACTTTTACAGAAACTTGGTGATCTTCTGGCAAGATGCCAGAATGATAACCCATATCGGATAACTTATCGCCAAGAATACATTTTGTAGCAATATTTGCCATCGTTACTCCTGTAATTTTACTGAGAAATGGAATTGTTCTACTTGCTCTTGGATTCACCTCAAGGACATAAACATCTTCATCACAAATGATGAATTGAATATTTATTAACCCTTTCACATGTAAACCCCTTGCTATTTTTAAAGAAGCATCCATACATTTCTGTTTAACAGATTCTGAAATACGTTGTGGAGGATAGACTGCAATGGAGTCTCCAGAATGTACACCTGATCGCTCAATATGTTCCATGATCCCAGGGATTATAGTTGTTTCTCCGTCACTGATTGCATCAACTTCCACTTCAATGCCGGTAATATATTTATCTATTAATATCGGATGTTCGTTATTTAAATTCGTAGTTTTTATCAAATATGCTTGTAATTCCTCATCACTATAAACGATTTCCATTCTACTTCCACCGATTACGTAAGACGGACGAACTAAAACAGGATATCCTATTGAGTTGGCTACTTCCTTCGCATTTTCAAGCTTCCTCACAGCATGACCTTTTGGTCGTAAAAGATCAAGTTCATCAAGTAATAGTTCAAATTTATCTCGATCCTCCGCCCGGTCAATTGCTTCTAAGTTTGTACCCAAAATAGTTACTCCGCGACGTTCTAATCCTGCAGCTAAATTAATGGCTGTCTGTCCTCCAAATTGAACAATTACTCCTTCAGGTTGCTCAAGCTCAATGACATGCATGACGTCTTCTAATGTTAATGGTTCAAAATAAAGTTTGTCAGAAATGCTAAAGTCTGTTGAAACAGTCTCCGGATTATTATTCATTATTATCGCTTCATATCCCATTTCTTTAATTGCTAGAACGGAGTGTACAGTAGCATAATCAAATTCTATTCCTTGCCCAATTCGAATTGGACCAGAACCTAGTACAAGTACTTTTTTACGACTAGAAGGAAGTGATTCATTTTCTTCTTCATACGTGCTATAAAAGTAAGGCGTTTGGGATTCAAATTCAGCAGCACATGTATCTACCATTTTATACACAGGTGAAATATGTTCTTGATTGCGTAATGTATATATGTCATCCTCATGCACATTCCACAGTCTCGCAACTTGAGTATCCGAAAATCCCTTCTCCTTAGCCGCAGTTAATAGGTCAATGGAAAATTTGTTTTCAAGCATTTGATTTTCTAATTGAATAATGTTCTGGATTTTCATTAAAAAGAAGCGGTCGATTTTCGTTACCTCAAAAATTTCATCGATTGTGATCCCCCTTCTTAACAATTCAGCCAAAACAAATATCCTTTCATCATCAGCTTTCTTCAGACGTAGCGTTAATTTATCATTGTCTACATCCATTAAGGACTTTAACCAAATATCTTCTGTTTCTACATCTAATGAACGTATCCCTTTTAATAATGACTCTTCAAAAGCACGTCCGATCGACATTATTTCTCCTGTAGCTTTCATTTGTGTTCCTAGCGTCCGATCTCCAGTTACAAACTTATCAAATGGAAAGCGAGGAATTTTAGTAACAACATAGTCCAATGCTGGTTCAAAAAGCGCGTATGTTGTACCAGTTATCGGGTTTTTAATTTCATCTAAAGTTAAACCGACTGCAATTTTAGCTGCCATTTTAGCAATTGGATAGCCAGTTGCCTTTGATGCCAAAGCAGAGGACCTGCTCACACGAGGGTTTACTTCAATAATATAATATTTGAAGCTGTTCGGATCCAATGCTAGTTGTACATTGCATCCACCTTCTATTTTTAATTCACGAATTATTTTCAATGAGGCATTTCTTAATAATTGGTACTCACGATCACTTAACGTTTGTGAAGGTGCAACGACAATCGAATCACCCGTATGAATACCTACTGGATCTACATTTTCCATATTACAAACAACAATTGCTTGATCATTACCGTCTCGCATTACTTCGTATTCAATCTCTTTAAATCCAGCAATATTTCGTTCGATTAAGCATTGGTTAACAGGGGATAGTGCTAACCCATTTCGTGTGATTTCTCGTAAATCTGTTTCGTTATAGCACATACCACCACCTGTACCACCAAGTGTATAGGCTGGCCGGACAATTAATGGGTAGCCAATTTGTTTAGCAAATGCAAGCGCACCATCTACCGTATTAACGATTTGACTCTCAGGAACTGGTTCCCTTATTTCATGCATTAATGTACGAAATTTCTCTCGATCTTCTGCTTTTTGAATTGCCTCTAATGATGTTCCTAATAATTCCACATGGTACTCACGTAATATTCCAGTTTCCTCTAATGCAACAGCTAAATTTAACCCTGTTTGCCCGCCTAGTGTTGGAAGTAGAGCATCTGGCTGTTCCTTACGTATAATTTTGGTTAAAAATTCCACCGTCAATGGCTCCATATATACTTTATCGGCAACTGTATGATCGGTCATAATCGTTGCCGGATTTGAATTTGCTAAAATAACGGTATAACCTTCTTCACGAAGCGCTTGACATGCTTGCGTACCTGAATAATCAAATTCTGCTGCTTGGCCGATAACAATTGGTCCTGATCCAATTACTAGTATTTTCTGGATGTCTGTACGTTTAGGCATATACTATCTCCTCGCTTCTTTTTTGATTTTGTTTTACCATGTTTAAAAATTCATCGAATAAGTAATTTGTATCTTCTGGTCCAGGAGAACTTTCTGGATGATATTGTACAGAAAAAGCTGGATATGCAGTATGTCGAATTCCTTCTACGGTACGATCATTCAGAGCAATTTGGGTTAATGTTAGACCAGTATTATCTAAGGATTCCGCTACTACCGCATACCCGTGGTTTTGTGATGTTACATACGTTTTACCAGTCTCTAAATCTTTTACTGGATGATTGCCACCTCGGTGACCAAACTTTAGTTTCTCTGTCTCTGCACCACAGGCTAATGCTAATAATTGGTGGCCTAAGCAAATCCCGAAAATTGGTATATATGGTACAACTCCCTTAATCATTTGAATGGCCTCAGGAACATCCTTTGGATCTCCAGGTCCATTTGTTAACATTATCCCATCAGGTTTTAGACGAAGAATATTTTCTGCGCCATAATTATATGGAACAACAGTTATATGACAATTACGTTTCGTTAATTCTCTTAAAATCCCATGTTTCATACCAAAATCTACTAAAACAATACGTATGCCTCTTCCCGGTACAATATATGGTTTTAGCGTAGAAGTTTGTTGCACTTGGTCGTTTCTAAGCGGAATGCTTTTCAAGCTCTCTACAATACCGTCTACAGATACTTCCGTATTGGTGATATACCCTTTCATCGTCCCATAGCTTCGGATAATCCTTGTTAATTTTCGTGTATCAATTCCTGCAAGTCCCGGGATGTTATGTGCTTTGAGAAAGGTATCAAGATTTTCATCGCTTCTAAAATTTGATGGATGATCACTAACTTCCCTAACGATTAATCCATTGATAAAAGGAGCGACAGTTTCAAAATCATCTCGATTAATTCCATAATTCCCTATTAATGGATAGGTCAGAGTGACAATTTGTCCACAGTAGGATGGGTCTGAGATAATTTCTTGGTAGCCTGTCATGCTTGTGTTAAAAACTACTTCTCCACTAATATCTTGATCACTGCCAAATCCATAACCGCTAAAAACTGTTCCATCTTCTAAAACTAATTGACGTTTAATCATGTTGACACTCCTCATAGACAATTTTTCCTTCAGCAATCGTTAATACAGGTACACCAGTAACCTCCCAATGATGGAATGGTGTATTTTTTCCTTTAGAATAAAATGTATGTTTATCTATCTTTGAATTTCTAGTTATGTTCACTAACGTTAAATCTGCGACCTCGCCTTCTGCAAACCTCCCGTATGGAAGATTAAATACACTCGCAGGTTTAACAGTCAACCAATCTACTAGTTGATTTAATGTAATCTTCTTTTGTTTTACTAGAGTGGAATAAAGTAAGGAAAATGCGGTTTCAAGCCCAACTATGCCAAAAGGGGCGTCAAGAAATCCGCTTGCTTTTTCAGCTTCAGTATGTGGCGCATGGTCCGTTGCGATAAAGTCTATCGTTCCATCAAGTAATCCATCTAACAATGCCTTTTGATCCTCACGACTACGAAGAGGTGGATTCATTTTATAATTTGCATTATCTTCCAAAATAGATTCCTCATTTAAGAGTAAATGGTGTGGGGTTACTTCAGCCGTTACATTAATTCCAGCTTTTTTAGCATCGCGAATCACCCGCACGGATTCTTTCGTACTTACATGACAAACATGATAATGACATCCTGTTGCTTCGGCTAGTAGCACATCTCTAGCAATCTGAACAGATTCACTTAAGGAAGGGATACCAGGTAGCTGCAATCTTTCACTAACTGCGCCATCATGAACAACTCCCCCATAGACGATGGAATTATCTTCACAATGGGCAACAATTGGTTTTCCACAGGCCGCCGCTTCTTGCATTGCACGTAGCATGAAGTCCGCTGTCTGTATACCAACTCCATCATCCGTGAAAGCGAAGACATCATCCATTTGCGCTATTTCTTGAATCGATGTGAGTTCTTTTCCACCTAGTTGCTTTGTAATCGATGCATACGGTAAAACGCGAATTACCGCATCTTCTTTAATTTTATCTAAGAGCATCTTTACATTTAAGGGAGAGTCTGGAACCGGATTCGTATTTGGCATTGCACAAACTGTAGTAAATCCTCCACGTGCAGCAGCTTGAGTACCAGTTAAAATCGTCTCCTTATACTCTCCACCAGGTTCTCTCAAGTGAATATGCACATCAATAAAACCAGGTAATAATAAATTATTTTTTCCATCCACAACTTGATCCGCATCAAAAGAAAGATTCTTTCCGATCCGTTTTACCTTACCTTGATCAATCCATACATCACACGTTTCCATTTCCTCATTTGGTAATAATCGTTTAACACTTTTCAAGAGCATACTCATTTGACTTCCCCCATCCTTGTAATAGTTGCGTGATAATAGCCATTCTTACATAAACTCCATTTTCCATTTGTTTAAAAATTCTTGATCGCTTACATTCGACTAATCCGGAATCAATTTCGACCCCTCGGTTAACTGGTGCAGGATGAAGAATAATGGACTCTTTTTTCATTCTCTTTTCCCGTTGTTTCGTTAGTCCATATTCTTCTAGATAATTCGTTGTTTCTGTTTGGTTCTCATGCCTTTCATGCTGTATTCGAAGCAACATTAAGACATCACAAATTTCTACTGCCTCATCCATTGAAAGATACGGAAACTCTAAACTATCATCCTTAAAAGTTGGAGCAGCACTGAAGAATACTTCTGCACCAAGTCTTTTTAATGCTTCCGCATTTGATTTGGCCACTCTGCTATGCTTGATATCACCAACAATAACGACCTTTAAATTTTCAATTGTTCCATATTCTTGATAGATCGTTAACAAATCCAACATACACTGTGTAGGATGTTCCGCTTTACCAGCACCTGCATTAATGATAGGAATTGTTATTTTTTCTTTAAGCTCTTTAAACCAATCATCAGATTGATGGCGTATGACAAGTAAATCTGCTCCAATTGCTTCAAACGTTTTCGCTGTATCATAGAGTGTTTCACCCTTCGTCATACTGGAGGTTGCTGACTGAAAATCCAGTACATTCATTCCTAATCTTTTTTCAGCAACGGTAAAACTCATCTTCGTTCGTGTACTAGGTTCAAAAAACAAATTTGCCACAAAATGATTCTGATTACATCGTTTTGTCCTATTACGATATGCCTCCGCAGTTTCTAAACACGTATAGACTTCATCATTCGTCAACTGATTTAAAGAAATAAAATGTCTCATGTGATCCCCCCAGTTTTATCTCATAAAAAAACCTCTTTGCGTTTTTGGTCGCAAAGAGGTACACGTGTAGCTAATTATAGACACGTTTTTCTCAACGACCTTGTAAACCTCTCTGGATTTACGTTAAAGGTCCTTATTTACTTTTCATAAATGGAAACTTGATCCATATCGTCTATTTCATCAAGTTGAACAACAATAATTTCCTTATCTGATGTAGGAATGTTTTTTCCTACATAATCTGCGCGTATTGGTAATTCCCTGTGTCCACGATCCACAAGAACGCCTAGCTGAATTTGTGAAGGTCTACCAATATCCATTACAGCATCCATCGCAGCTCTAACCGTTCTACCTGTATAAAGCACATCATCTATTAAAATTACCTTTTTATTAGTTACATCTACATCGATTTTTGTATCTTTTAATTCAGGTTCATTTGTTTCTACTGTTTTTTGCAAATCATCTCGATATAATGTAATATCTAGCTCGCCTATTGGCACCTCTAGGCTCTCAATCGATCTAATCTTTTCTTGTAATCTCTTCGCAAGTGGAACACCTCTTGTTTTAATTCCAACAATGACTATGTCTGATCCGCCTTTATTTTTTTCAAGTATTTCATGAGCTATTCTTGTAAGTGCTCGGTTCATGGCATTATGATCAAGTACTTCCGTTTTTTTCTTCATTCCTTCACCTCTATAGAAAAACCCTTTATTCCATGAGGAAAAAAGGGTTTTGGATATACTTATCTCAAGTAAGTACTTACTCCGCTTTCCTTTTCAGCCTCACGGGACTATCTTAAAGGATCATTATTCATTTCACTTATTATTTCAGACTTCGAGATGGCTGTCAATAGATTTTTTCAATTTCTGAAAGGACTTCTCTAAAGTACTGCGGTAGATCAGCCTCAAATTGCAACCATTTTCCTGAAGTAGGATGTGTAAAACCAAGGACTTTTGCATGTAAAACTTGACCATTTGTATTCATTGTTTTACGTGGACCATATTTTGGATCTCCAACAAGTGGAAAGCCAATATACCTCATATGTACGCGAATTTGATGAGTTCTCCCAGTTTCAAGCTGACATTCGATATGTGTGAAATCTTTATACCTATTTACTACTTGAAAGTGAGTGACTGCATTTTTACCAGTTTCTACTACACCCATCTTTTGCCTGTCTTTTGGATCTCTCCCAATTGGTGCGTCAATCATTCCAGTGTCATGATCAATGACACCATGAACAATCGCTTCATACTTTCTCTCAATATCTTTTGAAGCTAATTGTTCTGCTAAGCTGGCATGGGCTGAATCGTTTTTGGCAACAACTACTAGACCACTTGTATCTTTATCAATTCGATGTACAATTCCTGGGCGTTCTATTCCATTAATTCCAGATAAATCATTACAATGGTATAGTAAAGCATTAACTAGTGTACCACTCTGGTGGCCTGCAGATGGGTGAACGACCATGCCCTTTGCTTTATTCACGACTAACAAATCACTATCTTCATAAACAATATCCAATGGAATATTTTCTGCATCGATTTCCAACGGTTTTACCTCGGGAATAGACCAGCGTACAACATCTCCAACCTGACATTTATAATTAGCTTTTACCACTTGATCATTAATTGTAACCATATCCTCGTTAATCCACGATTGTACTTGTGATCTAGATTTATCTGGATTAATCATTGCCATTAATTTATCTATTCTCGTTTTAGCTTCTGATTCTGTAACTACGTGCTCTAAAGTCATTTAAGCTTTTCCTTTCTTCTTCTCATCTAAAATAGTAGCAATAATCACAAGACCAACCCCAACAACTAATGAGGAATCTGCGATATTAAATATAGGGAAATCATATCCGAAAATGATGAAATCAAAAAAGTCCACAACTTCTTGATGCATAAGTCGATCAATAAAATTTCCAATTGCTCCCCCTAAAATAAAGCTTAAGGCAATGGCAAAGAGTTTATTTTCTTTTGCGAATTTATGCATGTAGTATAGTACACCTATTATTACAATGACCGTAATAATATAAAAGAATACCATTTTTCCTTCTAAAATACCCCATGCAGCTCCACTATTCCGATGAGATGTTAAATTAAAAAAGTTATCTATAATCGTAATTTGTTCATATAACTCCATGTTTTTTACGACAAGCCATTTTGTAAATTGATCAATTCCAATAATTATTACTGCGATTATGTAATACCAATACATTCTCCTGGCCTCCGAATTCTTATTCTATATTTTTTCAACAACTTTACAACAAATTCATTATTAATCTTATACTTAAATTCGTTATTTTTCAATGTTAGAAAACTTGCTTATTGCCTAGCCTTTATGGCAATAGCCTTAACAGGATAGGAAAGTATCATATTTCCAATAGCTCTTTTCGCATAGTTTGTTGGTCATTTTATATAAACTGCGACATAACTTTTGCGTAGATTTACTTTCACAGTCTAATTCAATAGTGTGCTACAAAACCGCTCCGTCAGAATACTTCGCTTTCCGTGGGCACGGCCTCAGCCTCCTCAGAAGAAAACCACTTCTTCCGGGGTCTTCGGACACGTGCTGTTCCCACAGGAGTCTTCGTATTCTGCCTCCGCTGATGGTGATTTCTTGTTTAAAGAAAAGTGTTACTACTTCACTAGCGTAGGAAATACACGAAGACTCCTTGAAAAAGAAAAGCACTTTTTCTGCGTGCGATGTGTCGCTGACGTAGCGTTCCATGTCCTGCGGGAGAATAGGCATCGGTGAGACCCCACAGTGCGTAGCACGAGGAGGCTCACCAGCCGCCCTCGGAAAGCGAAGTGTATTTCCGAAGCGGTGTTGCGAGCGTTATATTAATTCACAATTTGTAGTCAGAGCAATTTTTGATATGTTCCTGCACATTTTACATCAATTGCTCATTAAGTTTCATTACTTGGAAAAGTATCCGTCTATTAGGAAATAGTATTTCCAAAAGAAAACCCTCTATTTCTAGAGGGGTTTCTTCCTATTTCATTATGCTGAATAATGTTCTTTTACAACATCTGCACAACGTGAACATAATGTTGGGTGTGCTGTATCAGTTCCTACTGAATCTGAAGCAACCCAGCAGCGTTCACATTTTTCACCTGTATGTTTCTCAACAGCAACATCAACATGTTTATAAGCTTTTGCTTTTTCATCCTGATCACTTATGACAGCTTCGGATACAATAAATAATTGATGTACATCTGGAATTGAATTTAATATCTCTTTTGTTAGATCATCTTTAGCTACAACCGTAATCCTTGCTTCTAAGGATTTACCAATGACTTTTTCATTTCTTGCTTCTTCCAATGCTTTATATACATCGTCACGTACAGCCATAAAGTGATTCCATTTTTCTTCCAGCCCTTTAAAATTAGCAACTTCTCTAGGCTCAGGAATGTCCGTTAAATGAACACTATTTCTTTCTACCCCTGGAATGTATTCCCATACTTCATCAGCAGTATGTGGAATAATCGGCGTTAACAACTTCACTAAGGTAGTTAATATTTCGTAATACCCAGTTTGAATACTTCTACGGCGTTGATTATCAGCAGCTTCGATATATAAAATATCTTTAGCAAAATCGAGATAGAATGAACTTAAATCATCTGCACAGAAGTTATGAATGCGATGGAAAATAGGAGAAAACTCATATTTTTCATAGCTTCCACGTACATCTTTTAAAAGTTGCTGTAATCGATGAAGCATGTATCGATCCACTTCTTGCATTTCAGATTCTGGAACTCGGTCTGTTTCCGGATTGAAATCAGCTAAATTTGCCAGCATAAACCGGAAAGTATTTCTAATTTTACGATACGCCTCCGAGGTTTGCTTCAAAATATCATCAGAAATACGTACATCTGCTTGATAATCAACAGAACCAACCCAAAGTCTTAGAATGTCCGCTCCTAATTGCTTTAACACTTTACTTGGTTGTATAACATTTCCAAGTGATTTACTCATTTTTCTACCGTTACCATCTAACACAAATCCATGACTAATAATATTTTTATAAGGAGCTTTTCCAGTCACTGCCACGGATGTAGATAATGATGAATTAAACCAGCCACGATATTGGTCACTACCTTCTAAATAGATATCTGCTGGACGTCTATGGTCATCACGCTCTAATAAAACACCTGCATGGGAAGAACCCGAGTCGAACCATACGTCCATAATATCCGTTTCTTTGGTAAATTTACCATTTGGACTGTGTTCCGAAGTAAATCCTTCCGGCAATAATTCAATGGCTTCATTTTCAAACCAAATATTAGACCCGTGCTTTGCAAATAATTTAGATACATGTTCAATCGTTTCATCCGTAATAATCGCTGTCCCATCTTCTCCATAAAATACTGGAATTGGAACACCCCATGTACGCTGACGTGAAATACACCAGTCCTCACGATCACGAACCATATTATATAATCTAGTTTCTCCCCATGACGGGTACCAATTAACTTCTTTAATTTCATCCAAAATGTTTTGACGGAAGTCTTTTATTGATGCAAACCATTGTGAAGTTGCACGGAAAATCGTCGGTTTCTTCGTTCTCCAATCATGTGGATAAGAATGCGTTATAAATGATAACTTCAGTAAAGCTCCTACTTCTTCTAATTTTTCAGTAATAACTTTATTTGCTTTATCATAAAACATACCTTCAAATCCAGGAGCTTGTGCAGTAAATACACCTTTTTCATCTACTGGACACAATACGTCAATTCCATATTTTTTCGATATAAAGAAATCATCTTCACCATGTCCAGGGGCAGTGTGAACACAACCAGTACCTGCTTCCGTTGTTACATGGTCACCTAAGATTACAAGGGAATCACGATCATAGAATGGATGTCTAGCTACAACTTTTTCCGCGTCTTGACCTTTAAATGTTTTTACAACATGAGCATTTTCCCACTCTAACTCATTCGTTACCGCTTCAAGTAATTCCTCTGCAATAACAAAACGATCCCCATTTACTTCCACTACCACATAATTTAATGATGGATGTAATGCAATCGCAAGGTTTGCTGGGATTGTCCAAGGTGTAGTTGTCCAAATAATGATTTTATCACCATTGTTTAATACACCTTTTCCATCATTCACTTCAAAGGCAACATATATCGATGCAGAGCGTTTATCTTGATATTCAATTTCCGCTTCAGCTAACGCGGATTCTGATGAAGGAGACCAATAAACGGGTTTTAACCCTTTATAGATATATCCTTTTTTAGCCATCTCACCGAATACTTTAATTTGCGCAGCTTCATAATCCTTCGTTAACGTAATATAAGGATTATCCCACTCCCCGCGAACACCTAGTTGTTTAAACTGGGTACGTTGATTATCCAGCTGTCCCATCGCATATTCCGCACACTTTTGTCTGAATTCAGCAATACTCATTTTTTTACGGTCTATTTTTTTATTTTTTGTTAATGCAGTTTCAATAGGCAAGCCATGAGTATCCCATCCTGGCACATATGGGGCATGATAGCCAGTCATAGATTTGTATCTTGTAATAAAGTCTTTTAAGATCTTATTCAGCGCATGACCAATGTGGAGATCACCGTTTGCATATGGAGGTCCATCATGCAAAATGAATAATGGTCTTTCTTTTGTGCGATCCTGTCCTTTTTCATATAGATTCATTTCTTCCCATTTTTCTTGTCTTTTCGGTTCTTTATTCGGCAAATTTCCACGCATCGGAAATTCTGTTTTCGGCATGAGTAACGTATCTTTATAATCCATACTCACTTTTCCTCCTTCATTATCTTACAAAATAAAATTAAAAAAAGCCCTCTAGCATCCCAAAAGGGACGAGAAGACTCGTGGTACCACCCTTATAAATTTAAAATAAATCATTTTAAATTCACTTGATATTCGTAACGTGAAATATCCGTCCATTTCTACTTGACATCTTTCGAATGGATACTCAAGAGTGATTTTCTAAAAGCATAGCTGTATCAGGCTTACACCATCCCTGACTCGCTCAAACAGTTCATTTGCTTCTATACTTTCTCTATCATAGTATTTACAACAAATATAAACTTTTAGAGAACACATACATCTGTGTATGAATTATATGTAAAAATCCATAAAACGTCAAGGTTTATGACTCATTATTAATTAATTCGAGCTCTTCACCCATCTCAACATCGAATAATTCATCCCAATCATCCGTCTTAATCATATCTAACTGTGCTTCCACAAGCATTTTCATACGAGTTCTAAATACTTTTGCTTGTTTCTTCAATTCTTCAACTTCTAAGGAAATACGACGAGATTTTGTTAATGCTTCATTAATAATACGATCAGCATTTTTTTCAGCTTCCTTAATAATCAACTTGGATTCCTTTGTAGCATTCCCTTTTAATTCTTCCGCAGTTTCTTGTGCAATTAGAATCGATTTATTTAATGTTCCTTCAATGTTCGTAAAATGGCTAAGCTTTTCATTCATTTGCTCCACTTTTTCTTTAAGTTCTTTCTTTTCTCTAATAACAATTTCATAATCTTTAATGACTTGATCTAAAAATTCATTAACCTCATCTTCATCATACCCTCTGAAGCCTCTTGTAAATTCTTTATTATGAATATCTAGCGGTGTTAATGGCACAAAGGCCACCTCCTCACAGTATTTAGTAATTCTATTTATAATAAACACGTATAATATCGTTATTATGTAAATTTCGACAAATAATTCCAAACTCCTGCAAAAATTGAGAAATATATTAAAAAAATTATTTCAATTGGTTAATCTCTTAAAACGGCAGTAGTAATTCTTATTTTCTCTTTCTTGGTATGTCCATTAATACTTACAAGCTTACTTCTTCCCTTACCACGTAAAGATATGAGATCGTTTTCTTGGAGCATAAATTTACCATCTTCAACTAGCTTATAATTCACTTTTACTTGTTTTTTTTCAATATATTCGGAAGCTATTTTTCTAGAAATATGATAAATTTCTTTCAAAACATTATCTAATCTCAGTGACGAGACCGTTTGGTCCACTTCTACCCAATTGGGTTCTGTTTGGATAAGTGATTGCATAGCTTTTTCTTCAATTGTAATATTAGACTTTTTAATTGATGTTAAATTAGCAACAACATATTGTGCAATATCATCTGTTGTCATAATTTGAATAACTCCATTTTCGACAACAATATCCCCAAGCTTTTTTCTTTTAATTCCTAAAGATAGAAACGCCCCCATTACATCAGGGTGTGTTAATGTAATAAACTTTTGTGGATAAGTGGCTTGTAATAGGGTCAACTGAAAGTCTTCTTCTGATATATTCTCATAAAATGGTGCTATAATTGCTCGCTTTCGTTCCGTGTACGAACCACCACCGAATTGATGAAGTGTTACATCTTCATGACTAGTTCCGATTAACATTTCAACAATTTGCTGTTCTCGAGGATCTAAAAAATCAGTAATCTTAGCCTGGTATGTTCTTTCCACATCGTTTATCCAAGACAAGACTTGGTCAATAAATTCATGTTCTTCTTTTCTAAAATGTTGATAGATATCCATTCGTCATTTCCTTTAATACGCAATAAATCGATATAGTTCCCACAAACCTGGTCTTGCTAAGTTTATGACTAGTATTCCTACTAGAGGTGAAAGATCAATCATACCAAGTGGAGGTATAATTTTACGAAACGGCTCTAAATACGGTTCACAAATCTTTGCTAAAAAACTTCCGAAGGCTGACTCACGTGCACCAGGAAACCATGACATAAAAATATAAATAATTAACCCAAAGCTATAAATGCGTAGGGCCATATCTAGTAAATTAAATATTTGTGCTAACATATATTACCATCCTTTGTTAAATTCTTCTACTTCCGCAAATGACTCCGAAATGGATCCAGATACATCTACATTGTCTGGCACACATAAAAAAGTTTGCGAACCAAGTTTTTGCATTTTACCATTAAGTGCATACACAGTGCCACTTAAAAAATCAACAATTTGCTTTGCTTGCTGAAGATCTGTACGCTGTAAGTTAATTACAACTGCTCTCCTATTAATAATGTTATCCGCTATTTCCTGAACTTCATTATAAGTTCTAGGTTCACAAAGCACGACCTTTGAATTCATTTTTTCGATACGTTTTAAATTAACGACATTATCTCGAGCTGTTGTTGCTGGGAAATCCGGTTGCTCCATACTCTCTTCTACATATTCGTATTCTTCATCCATGGTAAAGAAATTTTTAATTTTATTCTTAATGCTCATTGTTTCACCCCATTACTCCCTATTATCCTACAAGTTTAGAGCCAATTCGGATGTGTGTAGCTCCTTCTTCAACGGCAATCTGATAATCATTACTCATCCCCATTGATAGAAATTCACAAGATGCATGTGAAAAATTACTATCTCTTATCATATCTCTTAAAGCAGCTAAATCTCTAAAGATCTTACGTAAGTGTTGCTCATCATTTATATGTGGAGCCATGGTCATTAAACCAACTACACGAACATTCGGATAGGGAGCTAGTTCTCTTACAAACGGTAATAAATCTTTAGGATTTATTCCATGCTTCGATTCTTCTCCACTCACGTTAACCTGTATAAAACAATTTACTTGCTTCGAAGCACGCTTGTCTATTTCTTTTGCTAACGATAGTCTATCTAAGGAATGTATAGCTTCTACCTGATCAACAACTTCCTTTACTTTTCTTGACTGTAGTGTACCGATAAAGTGCCATTTTGCTCTATTATTAAAGTGGTTGTATTTTTCCTGAAAACCCTCTAGACGATTTTCGCCAAGATTTGTAATGCCAGCTTTAATTGTTTCTTCTGTTCGTTCTATTGTAACATATTTTGTCACACCAATTATGGTAATTTCTTCGGGATTTCGATTACTTTTATTACATGATTGCTTAATATGAGACAAAATCGTGTCTAAATTTGCTGCTACATCCATTATAACCAATTCACCTCTTCATTAGAATCTCCTTAATCCGATATATCCTAACATTCTTCCTGTTTTACCTTGATCTCGTCGATGTGAGTAAAATAGCGATTTCTCAGTATACGTGCAGTAATTAGATATGTCTATATTATTACGAAAAACACCACATTGTAAAAGGATTTCGACATTTAATTGTTTTAAATTCAGTAAATATTTATATTCTCCCACGTGAACAGTCGTTTTTTCTCTTAACTTAGGAGAAACATGATCAATCACTTGACTATTTACTTCATAATTTTCTTGTGAAATACATGGTCCGATCGCAACGAGTAATTTTCGTACATCAACACCTAAAGATTGTAATTTCTCTACCATTTTTTCAGCAATTCGATTAACAGATCCTTTCCATCCTGCATGAGCGATCCCGATATATTTCGATTGCGGGTCATAAAAGTATAATGGTACACAGTCAGCAAAAAAAGCTGTGCACAATAAACCAGTCTCATTAGTTATAAGTCCATCGGTGCCTTGGATGGAACTGTCATAATCCATTGCCCCTTTTCCTTTATCTGCTTGTGTTATAACTTGAACATGCGAATGATGAACCTGCTCGCCTGAAGCCCAACTTTCTAGTGGGAAATTTAACTGTTGTGCTAAACTCCTACGATTCGATAATATACTTTGCTTTTTATCTGGTACATGTAAACCTAAATTTTGCGAATCATATGGGGTTTCGCTTACTCCTCCAATTCTTGATGTAAAACCTGCAATTAAGTTTGGGTTTAATTCTTGCCACTTTTTAATCGATAGAAACGATTCGTTTTCATGTAAAAAGACATCTGCCATACAACTCAACCCCTTTTTCATAACTTCTACTATTTTAACATATATTACAACTGTATTTATGTGAAAAGGGTTTAATCTATTAATAATCGTTGGCTTGAAGCATCTCTCACCAATATAACATCCATACCGATCGTAACAATTTGATCCCAGTAAATAATTAGTTCATCTGATTTCCCAAAAAAACCCCCTTTGTCACGTAAATATATAATCAAAGCAATAATTCTTCCGCGATTAGGGTCAATTTCTAAGTCTGAAATATGCCCTAGCCTTTTTCCATCATTAATGACAACGACTTCTTTTGTTTGAAGCTCCGACAATGTGACCATCCAAAATCACCCACCTTATAAAAAATGTATATGCAGTCCACTTTCGATTTATCCTTTACAAAACATGTTAGAAACCCTTCTTTGCATAGTTTTATGTAATTTAAAAATATGTTTTATAAAAGATTGCTGCCTTTTCCAAGAAATGAATCTTAATCAGTAATTGATATATACTACTACATATCAACTTGGTTCCCCTGCACAGGGGAACCAAAACGAGAAGACGCAGGCTACTCTAAAGGGTAGGGGACTCATCGACTTCGCTTAAAGAAGGGACCAAGTACGTTATTCGCTCTAACTACTATGAGAATACCTGTCTTTTCGGATAATATGGGAACAGACGTCACCATGCTCCATTCATCATTTTTATCTCTTCGCTGTTCTGTAGGAGTCACCATGCATTTAATACGCATGTATAGCGGCTTATAATGTCATCATAAAAAAAAGAACAGGTGAATTTCACCTGCTCTTCTCTTCTAAGTATTATTACATTTACTTTATAATGTTTTATATGCTATTCAAACATTTGCTTATTCATTTGACTTATGGCTGCTTTTTCTAAACGGGAGACTTGAGCTTGGGAAATACCAATCTCATCAGCAACCTCCATTTGTGTTTTCCCTTGAAAAAACCGCTTATTTAATATCATTTTCTCGCGTTCATTTAATTGATACATTCCCTCTTTTAAGGAGAGCTTATCCACCCAAGTTTCGTCTTTATCCTTTTCGTCACTAATTTGATCCATAACATAAATAGGATCACCACCATCATTATAGATTGGTTCAAATAACGAGACAGGATCTTGAATAGCATCCATTGCAAATACAATATCAGAGTGAGGAACTCCCATCTCCTCTGCAATTTCCATTGGAGTTGGTTCTTTGGATGTCTTATTAATTAATCTCTCTCTTACCTGTAAAGCCTTATAAGCAATGTCTCTTAGTGATCTAGATACACGTATAGGATTATTATCCCTTAAATACCTTCTAATTTCACCAATAATCATTGGAACGGCATACGTAGAAAATCGAACATTATGACTCAAGTCAAAATTATCAATTGATTTCATTAAACCTATACAACCTACTTGAAATAAATCATCTACGTACTCCCCACGATTGTTAAAACGTTGAATAACACTTAATACTAGACGTAAGTTTCCATTTACAAGTTCCTCTCTAGCTGAAATATCTCCGGCTTGCATTTTAACAAATAGCTTTCTCATTTCTTCATTTTTCAATACTGGTAATTTGGATGTATCAACACCACATATTACAACTTTATGTCTAGTCATTCTGTACCCTCCCAGTTGGAGATGCTGTTCATGGACAGTATCTCCGCTAGGAAGGGATTTTATGCAAGATTACTTTTTCACAAATAATGAAATAATGGCTAAAATGCTTATCACAACTAGGCTAGACCATTTTATTAAATTCTTTTTTTAAACGCCTAATAATTTTCTTTTCTAAACGAGATATATAGGACTGTGAAATCCCCAACATATCTGCTACATCTTTTTGAGTTTTTTCTTCTTCTCCAATTAAACCAAACCGAAGCTCCATAATTTGTTTTTCTCTAGCATTTAATTGGGATAATGCATTTTGCAATAAATGTTTATCTACCTTGGTCTCTAAATTTCTCGTAATGATGTCCTCTTCCGTACCTAAGACATCAGAAAGCAAAAGCTCATTGCCATCCCAATCGATATTTAATGGCTCATCAAATGAAATTTCTGACTTTAACTTATTATTTCTTCTTAAGTACATGAGAATTTCATTTTCTATGCATCTCGATGCATATGTAGCGAGTTTGATTTTCTTTTCAGGGTTAAATGTGTTTACCGCTTTGATCAACCCAATAGTTCCAATACTTATTAAATCCTCTATATTAATTCCAGTGTTTTCAAATTTACGTGCAATATACACTACTAACCGTAAATTTCGTTCAATTAATACCGCCCTAGCTGATTTATCCCCATTTGGTAGTAATGCTAGCAGTTCACTTTCCTCTTCCTTCGACAATGGTGGTGGTAATGCCTCACTTCCACCGATGTAGTAGATCTCTTCGGACTTAATTCCTAATTTTATAAGAATTTTATACCACCATAATCGAATCCTTAATTTGAATAATCTCAAATTTATCTCTCCTTTTTTGGCAGATAAGTAAGTATAAACTTTCATATCCTGCGTAAGTGTAACTAAGGCATATACCATAAGACTTGATGAATAATAAATGATCTAATAATCAGGCTGACTGTACAGCAGACAATTTAAAGATTTGTGGGTGTAGTAAACAATGGTATCTGTGATCTTTCGTCAAATCCCCAAATTGAATACCAATCAATATTTTATTTGTCATTATTTTTTCTTCATCATAGTAAACTACTAATTGTTCTGGTTTAATGGCAAATAAAAATCTACTACTTCCTTCTACTCCATGATAAGGTATAATCTGAATATATTTTTCCCAGTTTTTGGGTATTTTTTCAATATCCAAATTTTCATGTGCTGTCCTAAGACTTTCCCATTCACCTTGTGTAAACCATTGTTTCAAAAAAGGTTCGTCACAAATAATGACTGCCTTTTGGGATAGTGGAGCAGTAAGTTGATTACCACTGTCTATATATCCAGTAGTTGAAAAAGAATCTTCTTTAATCGAGATAGTCACAGAATATAATTGATCATAGCGTATCTTTTCAACTGCATGCTTGTCCATACGAATCTTCGTAAACCACCAAGCGATTGGAAAACCAATAATTACAAAAATCCAGCTAATTGGATCACCAAAACCCCTATCAAATGTCAAAAACCCTCCTTGTGATAAACCAATTGGATTCTGGAAAAGAAAGTGTGCTGCTATTAAACCACCTCCGACAGAAAAAGAAGTAAAATAGAATAAAAATAGTAACTTAATTGTCCGATACACGGAATAAAAATGAAAACTACTTAGAATAATAATTACTGAGTAAAGTAGTTTCCCTATTACAGTCGTAAAAAATGAGCCTGGATAAAATACTGTTATCGGGACTAGCAATGATGCAACTAAAGCACCGATAAAAAGTCTATATTTTTTTACATTCTCCTTTGCTAATGCTTGTGTAAGCAATAAAAGCATCATATCAAGAAAAAAATTTAATACCCAGACAACATCAAGATAAATAGTCAACTTACTCTTCCTTTCTAACAATCAAGAAAACTTTGGGCTATGATCAGTACTGGACGTGAGAAAGAGCCTAGCTGTAGACAAAGTATAGCTTAGTTAATGAGCGAAGTCTGTCACTTCTTGTATGCACAATATCGCTAATTTCAACTAGTTATCGGAAAGTTTGTCGGGAAAATAGGTATAAAAAAAACGTATAGTATTTACTATACGTTTCTTTCCATTTATTTAGTTAGTTTACCGGTTTTTATCCCTATTTCGATTTCGTAAAAATGTAGGGATATCTAAGGTATCTTCCTCTTGTTTTGGACGGTGCTGTTGTTGAACAGATTCTCTAGGTTCTTCTTTTGTTGCAGCATGTTGATGATGATTAACAACTGGACGCTGTCTAGGATTCGTTTCTACTTTTTTCGCTTCATCAAACCCTGTTGCGATAACCGTAACTACGATTTCATCTTTTAGATCTTCATTAATAACTGATCCAAAGATTACATTTACCTCTTCATCTGCAGCATTAGTAACTAAATCTGCCGCCTCTTGCACTTCATACAAGCTTAAATTTGTTCCACCTGTTATATTCATCAAAATTCCATGAGCACCATCAATAGAAGTTTCTAGTAATGGAGAAGAAATTGCCTTTTTCGCAGCTTCTGTAGCTCGACTCTCACCTGTCGAAACACCAATCCCCATTAATGCAGATCCCTTATCATACATAATTGTCTTCACGTCGGCAAAGTCCACATTGATCAACCCTGGTTTAGCGATTAGATCTGAAATACCTTGCACACCTTGACGTAAAACGTTATCCGCTTCTCGGAAAGCTTCTAACATTGGAGTGTTTTTATCAACAATTTCAAGTAAACGATCATTTGGTATAACGATTAATGTATCAACATTACTCTTTAATGCATCAATGCCCGAAACTGCTTGTGTTGATCGTCTTCTTCCCTCAAATGAAAATGGGCGTGTTACAACACCTACCGTCAATGCACCCAAGTCCTTAGCTATTTGAGCAATAGTTGGAGCTGCACCTGTTCCAGTTCCGCCACCCATACCAGCAGTAACAAAGATCATATCGGCACCTTGTAGTACCTCTTCAAGCTGTTCTCTACTTTCTTCGGCAGCTTTCTTACCAACTTCAGGATTTGCACCAGCACCCAATCCACGAGTTAGTTTTCCACCGATTTGTAGCTTAATTTCTGCTTTTGATAGATTTAAAGCTTGTGCATCAGTGTTGACAGCGATAAATTCTACACCTTCAACACCATGCTCAATCATACGGTTAACAGCGTTATTTCCACCGCCACCAACACCAATAACTTTTATAGAAGCAAGTTGGTCCATATTTGTATCAAACTCTAACATATTTTCGTTCCTCCTAATATGCATATTACAAGATTTCTAGAAGCTAATTTTCGTATGGGAACGCTAGATTAATCGAAGAAATACTTAAACAAATTAGCAATTCCAGATTCTTTTTTCTGATTTTCTTGTTTATCATTCGATTTCGTTTGTTGTTTTTTCATTCGTTTTGGTTTCTGTTCTTCCATGCCTGCTTGTACGGATGGAAACAATTCTTTTCCTTGTATTTTTGCATTATGATATGCAAATTGAAGGATACCAACCCCTGCCGTAAACTGTGATTCTCTTACACCTATGTAGTCAGGTATAGCTATACGTACATTAGCTCGGAACAGATCTTGTGCAAGTTCTAATACGCCAGGCATTTTCATTGTACCACCAGTTAATACATATCCTCCTGGTAATTCATGGTAACCCATTTTTCTTATTTCTCTTTCAGCATAAGCATAGATCTCTTCCAACCTTGCTTCTATCATATCAGAAATTTGCAGTTGATTATACGTTTCTGTTTTATTACTTCCGATGATTGTAGCTTCAAAAGTTTCATCTTCCTGGGCTTCATCATAAAAAGCATGTCCATAATTTAGCTTAATATCTTCCGCTTCTTCTGTTGATGTTCGTAACCCAATTGATAGATCCTTCGTTATATTGTCTCCGCCTAACGGAACAACACTAGTTGCAGCTAGATGATCATTTTCAAAAACAGAAACTGTTGTACAACCACCACCTACATCAATAAGGGCTACCCCAAGATTTTTTTCATCTTTCGATAGTGCTACAGTACCTGCCGATAATGGTTGTAAACAAATATCAGAAACTTGTAGATTTGCACGCTCTACACATTTTAACAAATTATGTAAAACAGTTTTTGAGCAGGTAATAATTGTACCTTCCATCTCTAACCTTACTCCGATCATACCTCTTGGATCCGTTATTTCATCTAAACCATCCACGATAAATTGTTTCGGAATGACATCAATAATTTCTCGTTCAGGCGGAATAGATATTACCTGGGCACCATCAATTACTCTTTTAACATCTTCATCGCTGATTTCACGGTTTTCACTTTGAACAGCAACTACTCCATGACATGGCTGTAATTGAATATGATTTCCACTTATTCCTACAACTACACTGTCTATTTGCATGCCAACCATTCGCTCAGCTTGTTCGACGGCTGTTTTTATCGATTGTACAGTTTGATCAATATCAACAATCGCTCCTTTTTTCATTCCATTAGAGCTTGCTGTACCTACACCAATAATGTTTAGTGAGTCATTTAATACCTCGCCAATTATAACTTTTATTTTTGCTGTACCTATATCAAGACTAACTAGTATGTCACTGTTGTTCAACGAAAGGCACCTCCTAATTCAGACGCATCTAACAAAACGCTATGTCTAATCAGATGATTTTCTATTAAGCTTATTCTATTAATATTCTATAATCTATTATTTTATAGGAAATAACATAAAAAAGAAATATATAATAGTAAATTCAATAAAAAACTCTTAATTCCTCTTTAATTATGCTATTTTTTAATAAAATTGTACACTAATTTAAATGAAAACATTAATTTTACTCATCATTTTCATCTTCTATGTTTTCACCTTCTGCTTCTTCAGTCGATTCTTCACTTAAGTCCTCTTCATTAGTTGCTTGTTCAAAAGACTCAAAATAGGCTCCAACACCAATATGAATAATCCCCATTTCATCTGAATCTATTTGGGCGACAATAGAAGGATAAACTTTCATTTTTTCAGCAAAATCACGTATAGTTCCATCTACTAAATAACCATCATTCATATACAGCATAATTTTATTTTTATTCTCCGATGTTGGACTCCAATGCACCTCAGAAATCAAATTCAAAATACTTACTGGTAGCTCTTTCAGTTCTTTCGAGATTCTATGTAAATATTTTTCTTCCGTAAACTGAACTAAAAGCGGAGCATCACCGGTATGGATTTCTTGTCCATGTTCTGTCAATACCGTACCATTACTTAAAATGGGCGAATATAGGTTGTCCTCTTCTACATATCCAATCCGTTCATGTTCAGATATTTGAATCTTCACTGTCCAAGGCAATTTTCTATCTACCTGAACAGATTCAATTATTGGATTATTCTTCAGAGAATCAATTACTTTTTCTTTATTGATCGTCCAAATGCTCGTATGAATAGCTAACCCACTCTGATCAATGATAGATTGCTCCGAAAAATACGAATTCCCTTCAACGCTAATGGTTTTAACATGGCTTAAGGGAGATTGAAGATAAACAATGATAGATACTAAGAAGAAGAAAATGGAAAGATAAAACACTAATCGTTTATTTGCTTTTTTCTTACGCGCTTGTTTCAATTTTGGGATTCGATCCTCTATTGAAACAATCTTCTTTTCACTCATTGCTATTTCTTCCTTCTATAAGAAATTAACATAATGAAACGGCACGAACATGCCGTTTCTATTGTTAGGTAAATTATAACATAATACGCAAATAAACATATAGTAAACTTTCACTAGATTCCGCATAAATATTTACCAATTATATTTTGTTAATTCTCATACTTTTGTATATCTACTAATATTGAGTAATACACCTACTGAACAAAGGGTTAACGTTAACGATGACCCCCCATAACTAAGGAAAGGTAAAGTAATACCTGTTACTGGGATCAATCCAATTACGACACTAACATTTATCATCACTTGGATCGTTAACATAGACACAATCCCTAACGCCAAAAATCTTCCGAATAGATCGGGTGCCTCCAACGCAATTTTAATTCCTCTCCAAAATAACAAACCGAACAAAACAATGACAACAGTACCGCCAATAAAGCCAAGCTCTTCTGCTAGTATCGCATAAATAAAATCCGTTTGCGGCTCGGGTAAATAAAAATATTTTTGTAAACTACCACCTAATCCAACGCCCATTAACCCGCCTGGACCAATAGCATAAAGAGATTGTATGATTTGGAAACCATCCCCTAGCGGATCTTCCCACGGGTTAAGAAACGCGGTGATTCGACTTATTCGATAAGGAGCGGATATGATTAAATACGCAAATCCAACCACTCCAAAAACTGCTAGTCCAATAAAATGAGATATTCTAGCTCCTGCTACAAAGATCATTACCATCGAAGTGAGAACTAAGACCATGCCAGTACCTAAATCCGGTTGAAGCATAATTAAACCAAATGCTGTAAAAACTAACATAAGAGATGGGAAAAAACCCTTTTTTAAGGATGTAATATATTTTTGATTCGAAGCGAGATAGGCAGATAAAAAGATTATCATACCTAATTTCATAAATTCAGATGGCTGAATACTAAAAGCACCTACCCCAATCCAACTTTGTGCTCCACCACGAGTCATCCCAATTCCTGGAATCAATACAATTAACAATAAAAAGAAACAGACTAGTAAGACAATTTTCGCATACTTTCCCCAGGTATTATATGGGGTTAACATCGCAAATAACATTGCAATGACTCCAGCACCTGCGAATAATAATTGCCTCTTCAAAAAATAAAATGTATCTGAATACTTATATTCTGCCCAAATATACGAAGAACTAAATACCATTACAATCCCAACGATAAGTAAAAGAATGACTATCGTTAACAACGTATAATCAGGCTTATCTTTCATCTTCATCATTTTAGGAATCAAAAAAACACCCCTTATTCTACATAGACTTAGGGGCGAATCTTATTTGATAAAGTAGTGCCAAAATAATGAAACAAGCCCCTACTTTAATGTATGCACGGCATGAATAAACATGTCTCCTCTTTCTTCAAAAGTACGATATTGATCCCAACTAGCACAGGCTGGAGATAGTAAGATAACATCAGCTGCTTGTGAAACAGAATACGCTCGTTGTACAGCTGCTTCGATATTTTTCGTTTGAACTACTGTTTTCACTCCGGCGCTCTGAGCTGCTTCTTCTAGTTTATCAGCAGTCTCACCAAAAACTATCATAGCTTTTACATTATCTAAATAGGGGATTAGTTCATCAAAGTTATTCCCTCGGTCAAGTCCGCCAGCAAGTAAAATAACTGGTTGGTTGAATGAAGTAAGTGCCTTACTTGTAGCTAATATATTAGTTGCTTTGGAGTCATTATAAAATAGCCTCCCATGAATATTATCCACAAATTGAAGACGGTGTTTAACACCTGTAAATGTAGTTAATACCGTACGAATACCTTCATTTGATGCTCCACATAATTTAGCTGCACTAATGGATGCTAAAATATTCTCTACATTATGATCCCCAACCAAGGCAACCTCTTCTCGGCCGATCACTTTCTCATCTCTAAAAAAGATGCTCTCTTCATCTGCCCATGCTCCATGAGGTTGTTTTTCTCTTATTGAAAAAGGAACTTTAATCGATTTTGCATGTTGTACAGCATGAACGATTTTTTCATCATCGGCATTATAAACTAAATAATCTTCTTCAGTCTGATGCTTAAAAATATTACACTTCGCTTCAACGTAGTTTTCAAATGTTTTATGGTAGTCTAAGTGTGCCTCAAATAAATTTAATAAAATAGCTATATTGGGCCTAAATGTTTGGGTACCCATTAGTTGAAAAGAGGATAATTCTAAGATCATTTTTTCATGTGCAGCTAATCGTTTGGCAACATCCGTAGCAACTATACCTATATTCCCCGCTAGTTTCACTGATTGACCACTATTTAGGAGCATGTCATTCGTTAATGTTGTTGTCGTTGTTTTTCCATTTGAACCTGTTATTCCAATTATTGAGCCTTGTGCTAAGCGGCCAGCAATCTCTATTTCTGTAATAACTGGTATGTGACGATTAAGTGCTTCAATGACAATCGGATTGTCATATGAAATTCCGGGGTTCTTGACGATTAATTCCATTTCATCTAAAACATATAAGGGGTGAGAACCAACAATGACATCTGCCCCCATTGATTTCAATTCAATAACTCCAGGATCGTCTTCACTAGCCTTCATGTCATTTATACGTACCTTAACCCCATTTTCTAATAATACCTTCGCAGCAGCAGTACCACTTTTAGCAAGGCCTAAAACAAGTACTTGTTCATATGGGAAATCTAATAGTTTACTCAACCTAACCACACCTCAATATAAATACCTAGAGCGGCAAAAATTATTCCGATTAACCAAAATGTTGTAACTACTCTCCACTCAGACCAGCCCAACAGTTCATAATGGTGATGTAATGGACTCATTTTAAATACCCTTTTTCCTGTTGTTTTAAACGAAATAACCTGAATAATGACGGAAAGAGTTTCAATTACAAATACGCCACCAATGATTACTAATAATATTTCTAACTTCGTTAATATTGCTAAAGCAGCAATTGCTCCCCCTAGCGCTAGAGAACCGGTATCTCCCATAAACACTTTAGCTGGGTGGGCATTAAAAACAAGAAAGCCTAATAAAGCTCCAACAACAGCTAATGAGAAGATAGCTACTTCATTTTGAGGAATTCCATACCATGCTAAAATTCCAAAAGCACCAAAAGCAATCGCGGCAGTACCCGCCAGTAATCCATCGAGTCCATCTGTTAAATTTACCGCATTTGAAGCTCCGACAAGCATAAAAATAATTAATAATGCATATGTCCAACCAAATTCCCATTGAATATTAGTACCTGGAATTTGTATATAAGTAGGGAAATCTTGACTTCGTAAAATAAAATAAAATATAAGAGCTATTACAATTTGGCCAAACATTTTTTGCTTTGATGTTAATCCCAAGTTTCTTTTCATAGCTACTTTTATAAAATCATCAAGAAAACCTAATAGACCATATCCTACAAGAACAAATATTAATAAATAAAGCTCATATCCAATCGAAGTAGCTTGATTTTTATTGACCATAATAATAGATGTAATTATGATACTAATCACAATCATAATTCCACCCATTGTAGGTGTTCCTGTTTTTTTAATATGAGATTTCGGACCCTCTTCTCTTATACTTTGTCCAAACTTTAATCGTCTCAGAAACGGAATAAAAATTGGTGACAAGAGGACGGTGATTAAAAATGCTATAGCTATTGTCATCAGTAATACAATCATGTTCACTACAAGTTCCTCCTCAAAACGTAACCGTCCATAACAAAACAATACTACTTGATTCATTTAAAAGGCTTAACGAAATCAAGCTTGTTTAATCATTCTTTATTGGTTTTGTATTTTTTCTATTAATGTTTCGAAATGCATACCTCGTGATGCTTTGAATAATAATAACGTATCTTGTTTAACATATGTGTTCAATTCGTTAATTAGCTCTTCGTTAACGTTAAAATGCTTTGCGATTAAGTGCGGATAACGGCTCTTAACGGCTTCTGTTATAACATGAGAATCATGTCCAACCGTATATACCGCAGTTATAGAATCATCAATTTCATCGGCAACAGAACGGTGTAATCCTTCCGAATGTTCACCTAACTCAAAAATATCTCCTAAAATTAATACCTTTTCTTGGAAGCCATTCATTTGCTTTACAACTTCAATTGCTGCTTTCATAGATGTTGGTGATGCATTATATGCATCATTAATAATCGCCACATCATTAATACCTTTAAGTATTTCAAACCGCATCGAGGTAATGGATAAACTCTGCAAGGATTTCTCAATAAAAGCAGAATCAACATGTAATAATTTACCTAATGTAATCGCATAGGAAGCATTTTGTGCCTGATGTTCCCCTAATAATGGTACAACATACTTGTTATTATCAGAAAGCTCAAAAACAGTTTGATGGTGCATTATTTCAACATTTTTTATTGTAACATCGTTATAAGCTTTAAAGCCACAAGTAATTACATTTTCCTTACCGTGTACATCTTTTAATAATTCTTCATCACCATCAATAATTAACTTTCCATTTGTTTTTAACCCACTAGTAATTTCTAACTTAGCTTTGGCAATACCGTGACGAGAGCCTAAAAATTCAATATGAGACTCTCCTATATTTGTAATTACTGCATAATCGGGACGAGCTATTTGTGATAGCAATTCTATTTCTCCAAAATCACTCATCCCCATCTCTAAAACTAATACTTCCGTATCGAGACGCATGGCTAATATCGTTAAGGGTAACCCTATTTCATTATTAAAGTTACCATCAGTAAAATGTGTTCGATAAGTTGTTTTCATAACAGACGCAACCATATCTTTCGTCGACGTTTTTCCATTTGAACCAGTAATTCCAATTACGATAGGATTAACTTTTTTCCGATAATGTCTCGCGATTTCTTGTAATGCGTGTACGGTGTTTTCTACAAGGAATATAGGAAAATCAGCTGGTACTGATTCTGGTAATTCTTTCTCCCTATTCCAAATAACTGCGCTTGCCCCTTGCTCAATGGCTTGTTGAACAAATGCATGACCATCAAAATTTTCACCAACTATTGGTACGAATAATGCGTTAGTCGATTTCACACGACTGTCCGTAGTTACTTGTTCGATAGGTATATGTTCCTGAGCTCTACCGCGATAATTGGTCAAGATAGTTGATAACCATTTTGTTGTAAATAACATAATCATTTCTCCTTAGCTTCTATTGCTTCCAACGCAACAATTCGGTCGTCAAAGTCATGTTTTTTATGACCGATCTGCTGGTATGTTTCATGACCTTTTCCTGCAATTAAGATAACATCTTTTTCTTCTGCTAGGTTTATAGCTTGCTGGATAGCTTTTTTTCGGTCTGTAATAACCTCGTAGTTGTTTTGATCTTTTGTTAACCCGTCCGTCATGTCCTGAAGTATCACTGTAGGATCTTCTGTACGAGGATTATCGGAAGTGAAAATTGCGTGGTCAGCATACTTCAAGGCAATTTGTGCCATCAACGGGCGCTTAGATTTGTCTCTGTCTCCCCCACAACCAACGACTACATAGATTGTTTTTTCAGCAATACCTTTAATAGTTTGTAATACGTTCTCTAACGAATCAGGTGTATGGGCATAGTCCACAATCACTGAAAAATTATGGTTTGATTTAACAGGCTGAAACCTGCCATTCACACCAGTAATGTGTTCAAACGCCTGTTTAATGACTGATAGTGGAATATGAAATGCAACTCCCACGGCACTTGCTGCAAGCATATTATACACATTAAACTTGCCGATTAACTTACTATTCACCTCTACCTTACCAACAGGCGTAACTAACTCGAACCGTGTGCCAGTTGCATCTAATGATACGTTTCTTGCCATAATATGTGCTTCATTTTCACAACCATACGTAACGACATGTTGAGCTGTACTTCTTTGTAACAAATTACTAGCAGGATCATCGACATTTATTATAGCAAATTTTGGCTGCTTTTCATTATAACTATTCCCTAATTGAGCAAACAACAGACTTTTCGCCCGTAAATAATCCTCCATTGAGGCATGATAATCTAGATGATCTTGAGATAAATTTGTAAAGACAGCTGCATCAAAATCACAACCATAAACACGCCCTAGATCCAAAGCGTGGGAGGATACTTCCATTATGACTTTGTCTACATCTTGTTCTATCATATAATGAATTGTTTTTTGTAAAAACAACGCATCTGGTGTTGTGTTATTAATTGGATAGGTGTCTTTACCAATTTTCATTTGGATTGTACCAATTACACCAGTCTTTTGATTGTGATGATTAAAAATAGACTCTAGTAAATACGTTACTGTAGTTTTGCCATTTGTACCAGTAACACCGATTAACGGTATATGTTGTGTTGGGAATCCGTAAAATTTGGCTGCGATCATTCCTAGAAATCGAACAGTATCTGTGACATGTAAAACTGGAACGGAAGCTGTAATCTCTTTTTCAGCGACAATACATATCGCCCCATTCTGGATTGCTTCATCGACATAGTCATGTCCGTCTACAGTAAAACCGTTTATACACACAAACAGATCCCCGTTTTTAACCTTCCGCGAATCCATTTCAATTGATTTAATCTCCATATCCTCGTAACCAATACGTTCATGAAACGGTAAAAAAGAAAGAATTTCCTTTAGTCGCAAATTATACATCCTTCCCCATAGAAAAAGAGTTTAATAAAGTACTTATTACGTATAGGTCATTCTACTCTCCATACATCAATACATATTTCGACAACCAACATAATTATTCTCACTAGAGCTTCATTTTAAGAGGGTTGACATACCCTCTTTTTCAGCTCCACTTTAATTATTATAGCAAATTATCATTAATCCGTACCTTCTTTATTAGATAAATATATTCTTATTTTTGAACCAGCTTCTACTTTTGTTCCTGGAGCAGGAGCTTGATCGATTATATAGTCCCCTTCACCATTCGTCTCAATAGATAAATTAGTCATGTATTGCGTTAAATCACCTTTTTTTAATCCTGTTAAATCAGGAACTTCTACAGGTGGTTCTTCTGGCCATTGATATTCTTTATCTAATCCTTCTGTTCTTGGTTCCACACCTAACGCACGTAAACTATCACCAATAATGTTACCGACTATCGGAGCAGCTACTACACCTCCAAATTGAACAGTACCTTTAGGGTTATCAACAGCAACATACACAACAATTCCCGGATCATCAGCAGGGGCAAAACCTATAAATGAAACGACATGATTGTTCTCCATATAGCCACCATTTGGACCAACCTTTTGTGCAGTACCAGTTTTACCTCCTACTCGATAACCATCAACATATGCTGGTCTTCCAGTACCCTGTGCAACGACAGATTCCAATGCTATACGTATTTCTTTCGAAGTCGATTCTGAAATCACTTGATCTTTTAATACGGGATCAACTTTGGATACTACCTCTTTTGTTTGTGAGTCAATCCATTCTTTAGCGACAAAAGGTTCATATAAGTAACCGCCATTGACCGCAGCCGACACAGCCATAACTTGTTGAATAGGAGTTACGGATACCCCTTGTCCAAATGCAGTTGTTGATAATTCGACTGGTCCAACATTCTCCGGTTTAAATAGGATCCCATTCCCCTCACCTTGTAAGTCAATACCTGTTTTTTTACCAAAACCGAAGTTTTCTATATACGTAAATAATTTTTCTTTCCCTAATTCTTGCCCTAAGTGGACGAACCCAGGGTTGCATGAGTTTTGCACAACTTCTAAGTATGTCTGGTGACCATGTCCACCATCCTTCCAACAATGAAGCTTGGCCCCCTCAACCTCTATATGTCCTGGATCATGAAATTCATCCTTGTCCAAATCAACAATTTCTTCCTCTAAAGCAGCAGCTAACGTAATTATCTTAAAGGTTGAACCTGGTTCATACGTACTCCAAATTGGTAAATTCCGGTTATAAATATCGGGATTTACCTCTTGATAATTTTCAGGATTAAAATTAGGGCGAGATGACATTCCTAGTACTCCACCAGTTTTCGGATTCACTGCGATCGCTAAAGCTCCATCTGGATTATATTTTGCTACAGCTACGTCTAATTCTCTTTCTAAAATTGTTTGTACTCTTGAGTCAATGGAAGTTTTTAGATCTAGTCCATCCTTAGGTGCTGTGTAGTTATCTGCTAGCTGTTCTAATCTACTCCCCTTCGCATCCGAGTAAAATGACAAACTTCCTTCTTCACCTTTAAGCATCTCATCATAATAAAGTTCGAGCCCCATCAGGCCTTGATTATCGATTCCTGTAAATCCTAATACATGAGCTAAATCATCTCCATAGGGGTAATGTCTTTTGGAGTCTTTTGCAAGATATACACCAGCTAAATTGAGCGTTCTTATAGCTTTTTCCTGCTTATCTGTTATTTTTATCCCTTCTGGTCTAATATTTACGGAAGACGCATTTTGTGTTACTTTTTCCAAAGTGCGATCATAGGGAATTTCAAGAATAGCTGCCAGTTTTTCAGCTGTTCCTTCTGGGTCTTTAATCTGTCTTGGCACAATTACAACAGAAGGTGCTGTTACATTTTCTGCTAATACATCGCCATTAACATCCAGAATATAGCCACGCTCTGGTTGAAATTTAATATCTCTACTCCATGATTCATCTGCTAATTCCACTAGCTGATCACCAATAATGAATTGGACATAGCCTAAGCGAAAATCAATAATTGCAAAGAAAACTAGTCCAATAAGAAAAACAGTAACTAATCGTTTTCTAACGGTTACAGTGGATACTCGTTTCATGCTTCATCCCCTCTTCATAGATAGGCTTGTATCCACTATATGAATTAAAAAACTGAATAGAACACTGTTTTCTTAAAGTTCGATACTTTTTTTCTAGTAATACTTTTAAATAGTAATTGTTATTTATTTTTTGAAATTACAAAGCAAAAACTCTTATAGATGAAGTCAGATCCATGTAATAATGATTTTTGTCTATAATTTTATGACCACTAATTTTCGCTTGTATCTTCCGACTCTTCCTGGCGATTGTCATTAGGAGCTTCCAATTCTACCTCTAATATATCTTCCTTTGTAATAGAATGATCTACGGGTATGCTCTGATTGACTACATAGCCATGTCCAGACGAATCCACTTTTAATTGTAGTAAATCTGACAATATCCACACATCTCGCATGGACCAACCTTTTATATTTGGCATGGTGGCTTGATCTGTCAGTAGAATAATTCGTTCATTTTGAAGAATTTTACTACCCTGCTGCACATTCGAATCAACAACTTGATTTCCTGTTCCAACCACTGTAACCTTAAATCCTTTTTGCTCTAATTCTTCTTTAGACTTTGTTACACCTTTTCCTATCAATTCAGGAACTGTAATGAGCTGTGAGTCACCATAATCCTCTTTATCAGGTTCTATATTTAAATAATGTAAGCTATTCTCCATTACATGATTAAAAATGAACGATACTGGTGCACTTCCTGGTTCAATACCTTCTTCCGTTACAAGGGTTGGTTGTTTGACGGAAACGTACATCATCAATTTAGGGTCATCAGCCGGAGCCATCCCTAGGAATGAAAAAATATAGTTTTCCCGACCGGTTAAATATCCTGGTCCATCTGGGTTAGGAATTTCCGCTGTCCCTGTTTTTCCGGCAACAGAATAATCATTCAGATTATATCTTCTTCCAGTACCATTTTCTGATTTCACAACTGATTCAAGCAAGCCTCTTACTTGTTCTGCCGTTTCTTTCGATATGGGCTCACCTACAACCTCAGTTGATTGTTCACTTACAACATTACCCGTATCGGAATCTACTATTTTATTAATTACATATGGCTGTACCATTTTCCCATTATTCGCAATGGCAGACGCTGCTTTCATTTGCTGAATAGGAGTTGTGGTACTTCCCTGTCCAAAGGCAGTTGTTAGCTTCTCCGCTGGCCAATTATACAAAATCTTACCGCCAACTTCACCTGGTAAATCAATACCAGATAATTGGTCAAATTGAAAGTCATGAAGATACTCTAAAAATCTATCGGGGCCAATTTTTTCCCATACTAGCTTGGAAGCTGCTACGTTTGAAGATCTTGCAAATCCTTCGTCATATGAAATGATGCCCCAGCCTTCTCCATTATTATGATCATTTATTGGTTTAATTCGGTCATTAATTTGATAGCTTCCAGATTTGAATCCATCTGATCCATCATAGACACCTTCTTCTATCGCAGCTGCCCATGTGAACATTTTCATTGTTGAGCCTGGTTCAAACGGAGTTGATACTGCATCATTATACCAATTCTTTACATCCGCTGGATTGTTCGGATTATAGCTTGGCCGATTCCCCATAGCTATAATTTCACCTGTTTTCGGATTCATCACGATGGCTGTTATTCTTTCCGGCTCGTATTTTTCTTCAACCTGAGACATAACATCCTCTAGTAAAGTTTGTACTTTCTGATCAATTGTTAAATAGACATCATCGCCATTTTTTGGTTGTTTAATAACCTCATTAGGATCTAGTAACTTCTTATTATATAAATCACGTTCAAAGGATATGTATCCATCTTGACCACGTAATAAGTCATTCATTTCATTTTCAATACCTGTAACACCTTTAACCTCGGAGATAACCTTATCTTCTTCCTCTTCTTCCATTTTAGTTTCTCTAGCGAAACCAATAATATGGGAAGCGAACGTACCATTTGGATAATAACGAGTAGACTCTCTTATAAAATTAATTCCTGGTAATTGAAGGGCATCGATTTCATCTTTTTCCTTTTGGCTGATGTCTTTTCCTGAGGGACCAAATTCTACTTGCGTTCTCTCATTTGCAACTCCATTATTTATCTGATCCAAAATATACTGTTTTTCAACACCCAATATCGGGGCAAGCAGCTCAGCGGTGTTTTCTGGATCGTCCACATGTTTTGGTTCGTCTAGATTTTCCGAGTATGCCTCATTGACTATTGCATACATTCGAAAAGTAGGCATATCATACGCTAATGTCATCCCATTATTATCAAATATCTTTCCACGTTCTGACTCTAGCGGATAAGAGGAAGTTCTCTTGTCTTTAGCCCAATCAACCAATGATACATTTTGTATTTCTCCAGCAGCTTGAATATATAAAAATCTACCAGTTAATACCATAAACACTGCTACAAAGAACACGATTAAAATGGCTGTCATAAAATGTGTTGTTTTATTTTTATTCATTTTTGTTCACCTTATTAATTGTGAAATGAAGTGGCTTGTTTTACTTCCGCATTCTGAATAGTTAAGCCATTTTCCTTTGCAATTTGCGTAATGCGCTCTGGTCTACTTAATTCTTTAATTTCAAATACTAATGACTCATTCGTTAATTTTTGTGATTGTACATTTTGTTCAAGTGATTGTAAATCTCTATTTAATGTGTCAGTCGAGGAAGAATAAGATACAATATATGCACTAGCAACTATTAAGAAAAGTCCAACAAAAGAATAAAGAACCTTCTCCCCCTTGGTTATCCAACTTTTTTTCCGAACAACGACTTTTTGTTTTTCTTCCTGAACGTGTGTAGCATTTTGTGAAGTATAGGATTGTTGCCATACTCTCGCGTGATTAGCTGCCATTACTTTTTCCACCCTTCCTCATATATAAAATCATCATTCCACACATTTATTTTTTCAACAATTCGTAGTTTCGCTGATCTAGAGCGACGATTATTATCTAATTCACTGTCATTAGCTATTATCGGCTTACGAGTAACTAATTTGAATGGAGCTTCATAATCCTTTGGAATAACCGGTAAATTTCTCGGTGTTTCTTTCGGTGTGCTCCATTTCTTAAACGCTTGTTTACACAGTCTATCCTCAAGCGAATGAAATGTAATTACTGCAATACGACCATTTATTCCAACTACCCTCGCAGCTTGATGGAGTGCATCATTAAACGCAGCTAATTCATCATTAACAGCAATTCGTATTGCCTGGAAAATCCGTTTCGCCGGATGTCCTCCTTTTCTTCGCGCTGGAGCTGGTATCCCCTCTTTAATGAGGTCAACTAATTGGAATGTCGTTTCAATTGGTTCTACTTTTCTATATTCTTCAATCTTACGAGCAATTTGTTTCGAAAACTTCTCTTCCCCGTATTTAAAAAATATTGAAACTAACTGATTATATGTCCAATGATTAACTACTTCATATGCAGTTAATTCTTGTGCTTGATCCATTCTCATATCTAATTTAGCGTCGTGCTGATAACTGAAACCTCTTTCTCCTCGATCAAGTTGTGGAGAAGAAACACCTAAATCAAACAAAATACCATCAATATGCTCGATATTGTTATGCTGTAATTCTTGTTCGATATGACGGAAATTATTGTGTACAAATAGAATTCGATCACTGTATAGCTCTAACCTTTGTCTAGCAGCTTCTAATGCATCTTCATCTTGATCAAACGCTACAAGTAATCCATCTTTTTCTAGTTGGGAAACAATTCGTTCTGAATGCCCTCCCCCACCAACAGTACAATCGACATACGTACCATTTGGTTTTATATCTAATCCTTTAACTGATTCATCCTTTAACACTGTATAATGTTCAAACATTTTTACACCCACTTTATTGTTTTGCTATGTCCGTTAAATATCGAAATCCATTAGGTTCTCGGCAATTTCTGCGAACGATTCCTCAGAATCATTAAAATAATCTTCCCAATTCTCACTAGCCCAGAACTCTATTCGATTGGACACACCGATCACAACACACTCTTTATCTAGAACAGCATAATTACGTAATGGCTGTGGAATATTTATTCTTCCCTGCTTGTCCACTTCACATTCCACTGCTCCAGAAAAGAAAAAACGCGTAAAAGCTCTAGCGTCTTTTTTGGTTAATGGGAGTTTTTTTAACTTTTCCTCTAATAATGTCCATTCTTCCATGGGATATGCGAACAAACATTTATCTAATCCACGGGTCACAACAAAACGCTCCCCAAGTCCATCACGGAACTTGGAAGGGACAATAATTCTGCCTTTTGTATCAATGTTATGTTGGAATTCACCCATGAACATAAAGTCCGCCCCACTTTCATGTTTCTATATTACCACATTCCCCCACAATCCTCCACTCAATTTTTTAAAAAAATATATTTTTTATTGAATTGAAGCTTTCGACCTACAAATATTGGATATGATAATTCCTCCATGAGCTTGGTTTATCACGTATTAAACACCGTTATATAAGCATTTTTGATGTTCAATTAGTCTTGTTGAAAAAGGGCTACCCATTTCATCAACAATTGGTGGGGAATAGTGGGAGAGTTTTTCCACATAAAAAATAACGTTCCCGTTTGGAGTAAACGGGAACGTTAAAAGAAACTAGATATTATGTTTCGCTTTATAGAAAAATGCGAAGTAACTGCAACCGTGTGGGCAGTCGCTTTCCGCAGGGAACCGGGGAAACGGGGAAACGGACAATTCTTCCCTTATTTGTGACAAAATTGGGTAATAAAGGGGCTTAAAGGACATCTGTTCCGTTATTAACCGAAATGGCAGGTATTCTGGTACGAATTAGAGCATATAACGTACGTGATGTCCGATAACATTTTCAAATGAGATTATTTTAAGAAATAACGTACGCCATGTCCGCTCCGTTAACTCACCACTCCAAGCAGAGTCTTAAAGGTACACCACGTAATGATCCTGTTCAAACGAGCATGTATGTTTTGTTAATTTGTTTATAAAGTTAAACCCATGATTATTAATAAAAAATAGTGGGTTCCATACTCTCTCTTGTAATCCTGCCATTGGATGAAGAAAATTGTTTAAGTAATCAAACTCCATTAATTCTCTATTATACTTTTCCTCTAGCGTGTTTATTATCCTACCTTCAAGAAATTCAATTTCACTAAATAGGTGTAATAAATTTTTATCTGCCAGGTCCCCTAAGTCTGCACGAATATTTCTAGAATAGTCTCTTAGTGGTTTGTGTGCTTCTTCCATCACACGTTTCAACTCTTGTACTACTTTTTGTATCGGAGGATTAGACTGCGACATGAGCCATTGCATTTTTCGAACATCGATTCCCCTATTAATTGCCTCAGCAACGGGAATATTATATTTAGCTAATAACTTTTCAACCTTACGATCCATGTATGTAAATGACAATCTAGGCATAATTGGTGGCATTTTCAAATCCATGATATGGAATGCTGGTTTTAAAACCGACCAATAGCTTATCTCACCAGGTCCACCAATAAAAGCTAAAGTAGGAAACAATAATTCTTGCATTAGTGGACGAGTGACTACATTATTACTCAATAACTCTGGATTGTTACGAGCTATTTCAAGCAATTCTTCTGTTGTTAATTTCACCTCATTTTGCTTTCCTACCCAATTACCATGTTCATCTCGCTTCAATAAAATCCGTTCTTTGTTGTGATGATAAAACAAATGGGCATCATCAGGGTCAACATCCAATGATATTGAATAACCGTCTTGCTTTAAATGTTGTTCCGTAGCATAAACTCGCTTACTAAGTTGTGTTTGTTTTTCTATTATATTTAAGAAATGATTACTCTCTAGCTTACGAACGCTAGTATGACCAGAATCAATTAACACAAGACCTTCTTCGTCAAATAACTTAAATATTAATCCGGCGAAGAAATCAACATATGTATTAGAATTCGCCAAACAGTCTGTGATTAAAGAATATAAATCCTTTGTATATTCCGTTTCAGCCAATCCCTCAAAAAGCTCATCCAGCCAATGTATTACATTCTGCTCTTCTAATTCAATTTGGGAGACAGACTGTTTATCAATGTTTTTTTGTTTTAAAATATGCTTTTTCATTTTATTCTTTTCTTGCTTATATACATGATTAATTTCATCAAAATCATGGTCTTCTCCAGCAATCCAGAAGACAGGTACTACTGGTATTTTTAATTTCTCCTCTTGCATCCTAGCTAATTGAACAATCGATATAACTTTATTTATAGAATATAATGGTCCTGTTAATATTCCAGCTTGTTGCCCACCTATTACTACGACACTATTTTCATCTCTTAACCGTTCGATATTGGTCAACGTACTTTTTGGAGCATTCCATTGATTATTTAATTGAATTAAGACATCTACTAATTGATCACGATTATAGTCGCGTCCCTTTATATCACTCACACGTTGCTTCATTTCTTTAAACGATGCTGTGTAATCAAAATGCTGCATAACATTTTGTTTTGTACTTCGATAATCACGTATTAACTGACTTTGGTTTTCTATATGTACTGGTTCTACCTGCATAAGATTACATGCTCCTTTAAAGTTTCTGTTTCACAAATCACTTCATGTCCAATTCGTATTGTACATAATTCACGAGAAAATTTCATGTTATCTGTTTTAACCTGATAAAAAAGATATCCACTTGCTCCTCATTGATACATGTAAATTTATAATCATGCAAGTATGTAATTAACTATACTTCACGAATAACGATTTTGCTGACTATTACCTTCGCTTGAAAATTCTTAACAATTATAGGATTCCCGCTAATGTTATTTATTTCTATGACAATTTATATTATAATAATATAAAAGATACAATTACAATATCTTATTCTGACATCGGGGGAGGATGTTTTTATGCAAGAAGTAAAAGTTGAAAGACTTTTAATCAACTATAAGACATTAGAAGAATTTAAGCGCTTTAAAGAGTATGGTAATCAAGAATTATCCATGTTAGAGGACCTTCAATCAAATATTGTAGAAAATAATAGTGAATCACCTTTCTACGGAATTTATTACGGTGATACACTCGTAGCTAGAATGAGTTTATACAAAGTAGACAAAAAATACGATGCCTATTTTGACCCGGCACAAGATTATTTAGAATTGTGGAAATTGGAAGTGCTTCCACATTACCGTGGGAAAGGGTACGGAAAAGCTTTAGTAGATTTTGCAAAAAAATATGACTTGCCTATAAAAACAAATCCTAGAATCAATTCTCATGGTTTCTGGGAGAAGATGAACTTTCAAAAAGCGAAGTATGATATGGAGAGAGATTTAGGTGAAAATCCTTTAATCTGGTTACCTGAAGGAGTAAATGAAAAAGCTGTTTAATATGAAATGGGTATGTAAGACATGAATGATTTCAAAACACTATCATTCATGTCTTTTTATTATTGGGTTTTTTATGAAAGCAATAAACTACAATCAAGAAAACAGTACCCATTTTTTAAACATATCCATTATTTTTTCTCTTTAACCCATTGCCATAAATTCCCCATCTCTGTCCAAGCATTTTCATATCGAGATAGCTTCTCTTTCAACTTTTCATTTTCATCTTTCAACTGATTAAGCAGTTTCTCTTGTTTATGAATATCTTGACTTGCTAAGTATCCAGATTTCATTTTCTCTAAAAGTAGTATTGCTGTTTCTAAGGTATCTTTTTCTTGTGATGATTTTGGATTTGAACTCCAAAACTGTGTCTGTCCAGATGGTGGTGTACTACCACGCTTTCTCTCTTCTTTTGCTTGTAAGATCGCATCTTGGTATTGCTTTCGGATTGTTGCGTTCCAACGAAAACCACAAGCTGCTGATGTACGAGATAATTGTTTTGCCACTTCTTTAAAGGCTTCTAGTTGTGTTTTTCCTTCCCTGATATAACGAAGTACTGTTTCTGCTAGTATTACGTCTTCGTCTTCCGTCCAAGCATCCTGCCGTGTAGCATTCATAACATCACTCCTTATCTATTTGCTATCAATGTATGCTAAAAATAGGAGTGATAGAATCACACTTTAGTATTTTACCAAGGAAATTTTAAATTATAAGCTAATTTTTTCTTATTACTTTTGTTTTAAAAATTGTTGGACTGCATGTATATGCTCCTCGGAATCCCAAAGGTTGGCACAGTTTTGAACTTCTTTATTCATTTTTTCAGAAAGTCGAGGCAAATTTAATTCTTCCATATACTGTTCCTTTAAAGCTTTCATTTGATTATATGATTTTGTTATGTACATATGTAATAATGCTTCTTGATTCTTCCATCTTTCTTCTGGAATTAATTGATGTAACCAACCTTGTCGCTGTAAATATTCAGCTGAAAATGTTTCTGCTTCCATTAACCATTGATAAGCAAAACTAGAATGAACTTTTTCATATAATAGTGCACCACCGCCCCACCCAGGAATAATCCCAAGTTTTGATTGGATAAAACCAAAAGTAGTAGAAGCCTTTGCAATTCTAAAATCACAAGCGGTGGCTATTTCACATCCCCCACCTAACGCATTTCCATTCAACAAACACACTGTTGGAACAGGAAAAGTAACAATCGCATACAGGATCTCCTTGATATAGTTTAATAGCTCATAGGATGATTCAGGAGATAAGTCAGCATGAAAGTCAATTAAGTCACCACCTGCACAGAACATCTTATTGCCAGCTCCAGTAATTACTAATAATTTTACGTGATCTTCTCTCGCTGTATATAAAGCACGTTTGAAATCTTCAGCCATACGCTTAGAAATTGCATTATGCTTTTCTTGACGATCTAACATTATTACGCCATAATCATTATTTTTTCGTTGATAGTGGACCAACTCTTTCATGGGACTACCTCCTCGTTTTCACATATAAAAAAAACAGACCACTTTCATAGGTGATCTGTTTTTCTCAGGTATCATTAGTTATTTACTACTTCTTTACCATCATACTGTCCACATGATTTACATACATGGTGTGGTTTTGTTAGTTCACCACAATTTGAACATTCTACCATGCCAGGTACGTGTAATTTTTTATGAGTACGACGTTGATTTTTAACTTTTTTAGAAGTTCTTCTTTTAGGTACTGCCATGACTTACACCTCCTTCAAATACGAAAGCAAAACTTGAATCGGATATTCTTATTTTTCTTTCTCATTATCTTTAAATAGACTCTCAAGCTTCTTTAGACGAGGATCTATTTTCTTTTCTTTTGCATCTTCTGAAGTTACTTCCCAATCATTTCCTTTTGGTTGGAAGCTTTGTTGGTCATCCGCTTCATCAGAAAACACTCGAAAAGGAACCTCCAATAAAATATTTTCCTTGATATACGGCGTTAAGTCAAGCACTTCTCCATCAATTAGATGAATTTCAATATCGTTATCATCTACAAGGTAAGAAGAAGTAGTAAAAATCTCCCTAGCTTTAATATCAAGAGGATATTCTACATCTACTAGTGTTCGTGCACAAGGTAATATCATTTCACCACGAATTGTAAATGAAAAGATAAATTGATCCCCTTGAACCGTACAGTCTCCGTGTACATGAACTGGGTCAATTCGACGTATATCATTATTCATTGTTTCGAGTTCAGAAACATCAACCTTTTCATCAAATGTAAAAGGCTCATTAAACCCTAATTTCTTCATTTGTGCTACAGTAAATTTCATTGTTTTCACCCCAAGGCAACAAGAGTAATTGTAAAAGGAAAATGGTGTTTTGTCAATATATTTTCTTTACAGAATACAAATTTTGCTCAAATTTATACATAGTATACCCATTATCCATTCCAATAGTCATGAACTAAAGAGTACCATTTCATACATTATCATGCACGTAAAATGAATTTTTGGTACAATATACCATACTAGAGAAGGTAGGAGTGTTTTTATGAAAGCATGTGGACTTGTTGTTGAATATAATCCATTTCATAATGGTCATGTTTACCATATTAATGAGGCTAAGAAAATATCTGGTGCAGATTGTATGGTCGCAGTAATGAGCGGTAATTTTTTGCAGCGTGGTGAACCCGCCGTTATGGATAAATACCACCGTACAAAAGCTGCGCTTCAGACAGGTATAGACATCATGTTAGAGTTGCCATATACCTATGCGGTTCAAAGTAGTAACTTATTTGCCAAAGGTTCTGTTCGAACATTAAACGAAGTCGGAGTTGATAGTATTTGCTTCGGGAGTGAGTCTGGGGATATTGCCCCATTTCTTTCTGGATATGAAACCCGAATGAAAAAAGAATCAACATATAAGGAATTTTTAACAAAGGCATTAGATAAAGGCTTGTCCTTCCCAGAAGCCAGTAAAGAAGCCTACCAAGCAATTGGACTAACTTCCAATGCGATTGATTTGTCAAAACCGAACAATATCTTAGGATTTAGTTATGTGTCTGCCATTATGGATGAGGAATTATCAATAAATCCACTTACTATTAAACGAACAAGCAATAATTTTCATGATGAAACTGTCACTAGCTCAATCGCTAGTGCCACAAGTATTCGTAAGCATTTATTTAGCAATAAACAATCTGTAAAGGAAATCCAATATACAATGCCAACAACCACTATTCAACAGCTAAACAACTACCAACAAAAAGCTTCAACATGGCATTCTTGGGAGAATTATTTCCATTTTCTGCTTTACCGTGTGCAGACAATGGAAATAAACGAACTCGCTTCGATTCATGGAATGGAGGAAGGTATTGAATATCGCATCAAAAAAACAGCTAATCATGCTACTTCTTTTCATGATTGGATTTCGAAGATTAAAACGAAACGCTATACTTGGACAAGAATTCAGCGTATATTCGTACATTTACTAACCAATACAAAAAAATCAGAGATAGATTCTTTAAATATAAAAACTTCTATACCGTATGTAAGATTGCTAGGACTAACAGAGAAAGGACAGGCTTATTTAAACGGAAAGAAAAAACAAATGGATGTACCGATTGTTACCAAACTCAGTCGGAACAATCATCCAATGCTCTCTCTTGAAGAAAGAGCATCACATGCATACTATAGTATTTTACCAATCGAATACAGAAAAAAACTATTCAAACAAGAATTATACAGTCCAATTTTCGAAAAAAAATAGACCTTGAGGTCTATTTTTTTTCGAGCTCCTGTAAGTAAGTTAGGGCATCTTGAAATGTATTAACAGGAATTATTTCCATATCTGTTCCAATTTCTTCTGCTGTTTTTTTCGCTATATCATAGTTTGAGTTACTAGCTCCATTTTCATTTGGAGCAAAAAAGATATCGCATCCTTCCCGATCAGCAGCGATTACCTTCTTATCGATTCCTCCAATTCGAAGGACATTTCCTTCATAATCCACTTCACCTGTACCAGCTATTTCATAGCCTTTTGTTAAATCTTCTTCTGTTAATTGGTCATATATTTCCAAGGAAAACATGAGTCCTGCACTAGGGCCACCAATGCTACCACTGGAAAAATTCACTTCGGGGTCTACTTGAATTTTTCGGTCTGTCACTAAACTGATACCAATTCCAACATTGTTATCTAACTCTTCTAACTCGGCAAGGGGAATACTTTCCACTAACTTCTCTTCTCCTCGTTCAAACGCAATGGTAATACTATCCCCTGCTTGTTTATTTTCCACATAACCTATCAAGTCTTCTGCGCTTTGCATTGGTATATCATCAATTGATGTAATCAGGTCACCAATCTTTAAAATATTGTCTGCAGGTACACCTTCCAATACAGATACAACGTAAACACCATTATCTTCAATAGTTATATTTTCTTGGGCAGCCTCATAGGCAACAACAATTGCCTTTTCCTGTGAACTATCCATCATTTGTAATTGTATTTGAATATATTCCTCTTCAGAAATACCCTCAGGCCGTACTTCGTGGATGGGTAAGATTTCTTGGTGAGGTAATAATTTTGCTAATAAATATTGAACGGGAGTTGCTTGGCCACCTCTTACTGTTACTAAATGCATATCCCCTTCACTTTCATACCCTTCAACCACTTCAACAATCGGATTCAGTGCATCTGCTCCACCAGGTTTTTGAATATAGTATGGCAATCTATAGGCTGATAGGAATATCGCTATAACAACGACAATAACTAAGAGTAATATCTGTTTTTTTGTAAACTTCATACAAAAACTCCTTAATAAAATAATAAAAAATATTTGTTCTAATCCTTAATACGTCGTTACGCAACATCCAATCTTCACTTACTATGTAAAAGTGTATGGCATAAACTTATGACGTATGTGCGTATATTGATATAGGCATGAATACTTGTCTAAAAAAATATCTCAGAACTGTACAAATGATACAAACTAGAATCATTTTACTATTACCACCAAAATAAGTACAGTCATGATTCACCATTTAGGAGGCAAAACTTTGAAACAAATAGTAAAAACATTAATGCTATCGGGTTTTACCATTTTCTTTGCATTTACATTAATAAAATTCCCCAAAGATGCCCTTGAAGCAAGTATCCGTGGATTAGATATGTGGTGGGAAATCGTCTTTCCATCACTATTACCTTTTTTCATTATAGCAGATTTATTGCTTAGTTTCGGAGTTGTACGCTTCCTCGGGGTTGTTTTTGAGCCTGTAATGCGCCCTTTATTTAATGTCCCCGGTGCCGGAAGCTTTGCATGGATCATGGGAATGGCAAGCGGTTATCCCACAGGCGCAAAAATCTCTGTTCGATTAAGAGAAGAAAAACAACTTTCACGAATAGAAGCAGAACGACTTGTTTCTTTCACAAATGCATCTAGTCCACTATTTATATTTGGAGCAATTTCGGTAGGTTTCTTTCATAACGCAAAGCTTGGTCTGTTACTTGCAACATGTCATTATGTCGGAAATGCTCTAGTAGGAATATGCATGCGCTTTTATGGTAAATCAGAAGATAAAAAGGACAAACCCTATAAAAGTAAACGAAAAGCTTCCTTGAGAAGAGCTTTTAGAGAAATGCATGAGACACGAATGATGGATACTCGTCCGCTTGGAGAGGTCATGGGGGATGCTGTATTAAATTCGATAAAGACGTTAGTTATGGTCGGTGGATTCATAATTTTATTTTCAGTTGTGACGAAATTATTATTTTTAATAGAGGTAACGCCCATAATAGCATTTTTATTTCAAACTATCTTCCAAATGATTGGATTACCAGTAGAATTAGCTCTCCCCTTTATATCTGGATTATTTGAAATAACGATTGGAGCAAATCTTATTTCCAAAGTAGCTACCGATCCATTCTTAGCAAGTATTATCATCGTGAGTTTTATACTTGGCTTCAACGGTTTTTCCGTACAAGCACAGGTAGCAAGTATTATTTCCAAGACAGATATACGTTTTGCTCCTTATTTTTTCGCTCGAATTCTACACGGGTTTATCGCTAGTTTTTTAATCATCTTGCTATACAAACCATTATACGTAAATAGACATGTATTTGAGATGGATGAAGTTCCAGTTACTAAACCTATACAGGAAGAAAAACTATTTCAAGTATTAGAGTTAATGGCTCAAATCGGACCAATTATTACAATCCTCTTTCTATCTATTGGCGCCTTCATTCTGGTCAATCGTCAGAGGAAAAATTAACAAAAGATGTTGCACCATTCGTGCAACATCAGATCGCTTACTTATTATATTTTTGCTGTAACGCTTTTTCTACAACTTTTGGTACTAAATCGGAAACGTTAGCTTTGTATTTCGCAACCTCTTTCACGATACTGGAGCTTAAAAAAGAATACTGATTATTCGTCATCATAAACAGTGTTTCAACTTCTTCATCTAATTTTCTATTCATAGAAGTAATTTGCATTTCATATTCGAAATCACTTACAGCTCGTAGCCCTCTTAATATTACTTGGGCATTCTTTTGTTTGGCATAATTAATCAATAAGCCATCACTTGCATCTACCGTAACATTTGGGAGATCTTTCGTAGATTCCTTTATTAAATGCATTCGTTCTTCAACTGAGAATAGTGGATTTTTGGACTGATTATTAAAGACTGCAACAATAACTTCATCAAATATTGCAGATCCTCGTTGAATAATGTCTAAGTGTCCATATGTAATTGGATCAAAACTACCTGGACATATCGCCAATCTACTCATTAATGTAACCTCTCTCAATATAAATTTTAGGACTTGTTTTTCTTTGCAAGGATAGTCACTCCTATCGTCCCCCCATAATTAACTTGCTTCATAATATCAAAATTATCTATTGGGAAGGAAAATCTCTCGTTAGGGTCATGTTCACAATAAATGACACCTTCTTCATTTAATAAATTATGTTTTTCAATCTCATTAATTAATTCCGTGTAATTCGCTTTTCCATAAGGAGGATCTAGAAATATTAGGTTAAAAGTAATTCCTCTTTTTGCGGAAGCCTTTAATGCTCGATAAGCATCTGTACGGAAAACTTCCGAGTTCTCTTCTAGTCTCAAATTCTTTATATTCTCAGAGATGGTATGTATAGCTTTTGGATGTTTATCAATAAAAATACATGAATCCATCCCTCTACTAATTGCTTCTATCCCTAATGATCCGCTTCCTGCAAATAAATCAAGGCAATTTCCGCCTTGAAAAAATGGGCCAATTACTTGGAAGATAGCTTCCTTAACTTTGTCAGTAGTCGGTCTCGTAGATTTCCCTGGAACAGCTTTTATTTGTCTTCCTTTATGTAATCCTGCTACTACACGCATGCAAACACCTCATATGGACATTATTCGACATTAATCCTACCATAAACCATTTTATTTTGCAGTTTTGAATGTGTAAAAAATAATAGACCAATGGATGTATATATTTTTTACCCTTGTACATAATAACATATGAGACAGCTAATGCGTAGCTTGGTTGTTTCAAAACACGGAGAAGAGACTTACACTTCCCCATAAGTTCTCCTCCGGTTTCTCCTCTCCCTTTGCCTTTTTGTTTTCTAACAAGAAAACAAAGGGACCTGCAGAATTATTTCTGCAGGTTTTTTTATGTTTAAGAACTAAAGCGCAAGCGCCCTTACAGGCTAAAAACGCCACGTCCTGTGGCAACGCCTGTACTAGCACGTCCTGTGCGCCGTAGCGACGTACTAACAGCGCCAGCGTAACGCTGGTGGTTCAATGTTGCCACGCAAAGTGGTGGTTTTAATTGAACATTCCCCGTAGGAGATAAAGGAAACATGCCCCTTCATAGGGGTATGCCGACGTTGGGCGCAAAGCCCGATTTTAGTCGGCCTTCCTTTAATCTTACAGTTTAAGGATGTTCGACTATGTCGAACTGTTATCGTACGAAGGTGAGGGGAGTTGCGCTAGTCGCTGGACGTGGCTGTTCCTGCCAAGAAGTATCCACAGGCATTAAATTTTATAATTTCCTAGACCATAAAAAAACCTTTGCGGATAAAACTACCGCAAAGGAATTAAATACCCATTTTGTAATCATACTGTTTTGCTTTATCTGGTTTTGCATTTTCAAAATCTGTACGAATTTCAGGCTTGAAAGAACGGTCGACACGTGAGACAAAAGAGTGTCTTAACAACTTAGCCTCGATTTCATCTGTATCTAAGTGGTCAACATAGATGACTGCGTATTTTAATTTTTTTGATGTATACAGTAAATGACCATACCGTTTCAGTTGCTTTACGTTTTTCATATGCTGAAACCAAACAATGATTCCTTGTCGTTTTCTTCTCATTGAGTTTCCCCACTAACATCCTTATTTTACTTTGATTATCAGACTATAATTAGTAGTTCCATATGTTCTTTTTAGGAAGCTTTACAACCACAACTACCGCCACTTCCGCAACCACAACCACCATCAGATAAGGCAGCCCCATCCTTTGGAACCTTAATATCTTTACTAACACTATGGGCAATATATCCGCTAATTTCATCTAGCAATTTTTGAAGATTGCGTTCAGCTATTTTATAAGAAGCAACTTTATCATTTAAGTCCATTTCGCGTTTAGATGTACGCACTTCCTTCATAATTTCATTATAATCAGGATGGTATCTGCCAAATCGTTGGACTTCTTCATATTGCTCTTTTATATCATTAAATGCTTTGATAAGCATTTGTGATTCCGGGTCGGTGTTCAGATCATGACGTGCTTTCTGAAAAGCTTTAACAACATCGGAATGTATGATCATATCTCCTAATAATTCAGCTCGATCCAAAAGATCAACATATTCTAGGGTAGCTATCATACGTAAATCACCTCCACCTTTATCTTACCATTATTTCTCCCTGGTGAAAATGAAAACGTCTAATCTTTCATCGTTTCAGCAAATTGCAACAACATACCTACCATCTGTACGTGGCCATTTATCTTTTCAACTTGTTGCGGAAAAGTCTTACCATAAAACCGCTTTGCTTCCTTTTCTATTTCAGGTAAGCTACTCGGATCCCTGGACAAGTAACGATACCATATTGGATTATGACGAACAAAATGTAATAACTCCGGACGAGATTTTAAATAATCATAGCATGTTTTATTCATATCCGAAGTCAATCCCGAAACCAATTATATGGTTGATTTCTCGTCATCGGATTCGCTTTCTTCTTATCTTGAAATTGACCAAGTAATTCTTGTAATGTTGATACTGTACCACTCAGTTCATGAACTTGTTTTTGCACTTTATCCACATCAACATTCTCCGTTAACTTCATCAATTGGTTGAAGAATTCAGACTTATTCCCTGACTTTTTCGTTGACTTATTATCATCTTCTCCAAATTCCTGCCACATTGGATCATCTTCTCCTAGAAGTACCCATTTTTCATAATATTCTTGCCATGACCTTCCACTCTTTCTTATTTCTTCTCTAAGTTTCGGATGATCATTAATGAATTGTTTGAAAGCAACAATTTTCGGATGTAAATCATCGCTCATGTCGTTCACCCCATTTTCATAAAAACTAGTCATTTATACATTTTATCCTTTAATAATTTATGCTAAGGGGGTATACCATGTGCAAAATGACTATTGGTAGAAATCTAGGGCTTTTGTAAAACAAAAGACTCTTTCGTATAGTTTGTTGCTGTTTTTATATAGAATGCGAAGCAACTCATTATGAAAAACGTGGTGAAATTTGAGATTAAATGTACTGCACCAAACCTCGCTCCAGAAATACACTTCGCTTTCCGCGGGCGGCTGGTGAGCCTCCTCGTGCTACGCACTGTGGGGTCTCACCGATGCCTTTCCTCCCGCAGGAGTCTTCGTGTATTTCTTCCGCTAGAATAGTGGATTACAACTTCATTACATGTATTGGATAGAAGAGCCTCACTGAATGTTGATAGCATGGGTTACTACCACTCCATAACCAGATTACTACCATCAGCGTAGGCAGAATACGTAGACTCCTCGAAAATATAAATCAATTTTCTTCGTGCGATGCAATGCTGCCGTAGCATTCCTTGTCCTGCGATTACTCGGCCCACCGAAAACACTTGTCCTGCGGGAACAGCACGTGTCCGAAGACCCCGCAGATGCGCCTGCGTCTTCCAGTTACGCTCCGAAGTATATTTCCTCGGCGCAAGGGAACGGAGAAGCATAATCGAGAAGTACCCTGGCTGAGGCCGTGCCCGCGGCAAAGTAGACACTGTAAAAGCGACCTAAAGGAGCTTGAACAGATGTCGCACTTGTGCTGGAAGTGAAAGCGAAGTATTCTGCCAGAGCGGTTGTATAGCAATCCCTTCGAAAGTGTGAAAGAAAGTAAATCCAAGCGAAAGTTATTGCACATTTTACATCAACTATTCATTATGATTCATTACTTGGAAAAAGCAACAATCTTTTAGAAAACAGCCAAACAAAAAAACGCATGTGAAGTATGCGTTTTCTTACGGTTTCGTTAAAAAGTTTTGTGTATAATAGAATCGAAAAACACCGACACCCAAATGAGTATATTTACTACTCAGTAAAGCTTCACGGTGTCCTTCACTATTTAACCATCCTTCTACTGCAGCAGGTGCATCTACATATTGAGCAGCAATGTTCTCTCCAGCAGCAAAATAATAAACATCTTTATCTGCAAGTCGCTCTTTTAAACCCTCTCCATTTAAACCGTAATGGGAGAAATAATTGTTCTCATACATATCCTTACTGTGTAAATAGGCAACTTCATGTACTGTGTCATCCCAACTTAGTAACGATTTTTCATTAGACTGACGAATTACATTAGAAATGTCAAAAATTTGTTTTTCCATCCCACTTTCAATGGTGTGCCACTCTTTTTCACTAAAATCTGGTGATTCTGGAAGGTTTCCCCGATACTGTAAAGCATATGGGCGATGTTGTAATAGTATATCTCCGGACAAAATTCGTATAGAAGAAAGACGATTCGTAAACGTATCAAAATAGCTTTGAATAAATAAATCATCCGTAACCTTGGCTAATGGACGTCTATTTACATCTTCGTCATTTAATTGGAATGTATATGATGAGAGTCCTTTATTATAGGTTACTTCATCCGAAAAGGAAAGAACCTTATCGATTGATTCATAGGTGTCTCCGATTACAAATGGTTCTATCTCCAATTCTGTTCCAGTTGCAAAAATAGTTTTAATTTCATTATCGATTACACCAAATTGCATATACTTCGTTTCCGCATTTGAGTAGACCCACCATTCATAATCATACGCACTCCTATCTTTCCGTTCTGGCTCCCCATACTTTTCTATTAATTCATCGGTTTCCCTACCTATCCAATGAAATAGATCCCCTGCTAGTTTTTGATCAGTACGTATTTTTTCTGGTATCTTTTTAGTAGGTACATCATGTTTCTTCTCATCTAAAACTAGTGTTATATGGTCTATTGCCTCTCTTGGGATCACATTATTCTTATCAAGAAAGAAAAATATTGTTATGGCAATGACTACTAGAGTAATTATACTTCGTAATAAGCGCATCTATAATCTCCTTCTTTCAATTGTTCATATAATTAACTATATGTACTAGATTATAATTACATGCTTACTCGTTATACTAAATTTAAATAATTATAATGTCTAAAATTTGTTTCAATTTCATGAACGCATTATCTAGCCAGTCTGAAAATGTTTTCCTTTTCCGTTGCAAGTTAGAGTATTTCGTACTATTATAGTTTTAGTGATGATAAATTGTGAGGTGTAAAAAGATGAAACTAGAGAATTTAGGAATTGAAGATACCGTTATGGATCTTAAACCCCTTGATCATATTATGGGTAAACACGCTTTTATTCGAGCAGGTCAATGGGATTATGAACGTGTTACATATGATTATAAAATTGGTTCTAAAGAAAAAAATATTACATATTATATCCGAATTCAAGGTTATGCTCTTGAAGGTGATGTAGATCGTGGAAATGCTGTTATAAAATTATTGACACCACTCTTAGGTAAGCATTACTATCCACATGGTGTAGAATATGGTGAAGAAGAAAATTTCCCAGAAAATCTTGTTGAACGTGCTCATAAGCTTGTAGCGAAAGTGAAAGAAGAATTAACTTCTTACGAAAAATAATAGCTACGTATGAACCTTACAATCTGCCAACAGCTATGTATGAGCTGTTGGCTTCTTCATATAGATTTAACAATATAAATCTGTTCAAAACCTTAAATACATGCTATATTTTTCATAGGTAATAGATTTAATTTTAGAGCTTTTGAAAGGAGACCATATGCCTTTTGTTCCTTAAAATTACGAAACGTCAATGGAATTTAATAATTTTAGCAATTGTCTTATTATTAATGCTTTATTTTATTTTACCGATATCACTCCCATTAATAATTGCCCTGATCACCGCACTGGCACTCAATCCAGCTATACGATTGATTCAAGGGAAAATTAAACTTAGTAGAAGCAACTCTGTATTAATCGTATTTCTACTATTTATATTACTAACTGGGTTTGTCGGAACATTTATTGTGACGAAAGCAGTTGGGCAAACCGTCACTTTTGTAGAGACCGTACCTACTTATGTCACACAACTGAAAGAAATATATGCCGATTGGGAAGAAGAACTTAGACAATACACGAAAGATTTGCCACCTGAATTTTTTGAAGATATTTCAAACAGTATTGAAAGTTACATAACTGATTTAAGTGAAATCGTTCGAGATAAAATAACGATTGAAAGAATCTCTTCCGCTTTTGCAGCAATACCAGAGTATTTAATTAGTTTTATTGTGTATTTAATTGCTTTGTTCTTGTTTATGCTAGAATTACCAAAATTAACAGAAAAAACCTATCAACTAATGACAAAGGAAACAGCGGAAAAAGTGTCCTTTATGACAAGTCGTGTTAGAAGTGTAATCGTTGGTTTCTTTAAAGCGCAATTCCTTGTAAGTATCCCGATATTTTTAGTTACATTAATCGGTCTATTTCTCATCGTACCTGATATTGCAATCGTGATGTCGATCATCATTTGGTTAATAGATTTAATCCCTATAATAGGTTCCATCATCATATTAGGGCCATGGGCATTATTTATGTTTTTAGCCGGAGATATCGCGATGGGGATTAAATTATCGTTGTTAGCTATCATCCTACTAGCTATTCGAAGAACGGTAGAGCCAAAAGTGATGGGACACCATATAGGACTATCACCGCTAGCAACCTTAATCGCAATGTTTTTAGGGTTACAACTACTAGGTATTTTCGGATTTATTTTAGGGCCGCTGTCAGTAATTTTATTTAATTCAGCAAGAGAAGCTGGAATAATAAAATGGGATATAAAAATATAAAAACAGTGTGAGAGTTCATTCTCACACTGTTTTTTTATGTTCCTAAAATAGCTTTTATTAAACTCGTAGTTTCTCCACCATCATATAAAACATAGAGCAATAAATATACCATTATTCCAGTTATAGCACTAAAGAACCAAATCACACTAGTAATGGGTCCAACTTTTCTATGTATCGAGATCTTCCTTTTAAATGCCAATACTAATGTAACAATACCGAAAACTGCTCCTGTAGTTGCTAAACAAATGTGAAACACTAAAAAGAGCGTGTAATATATTTTTAGCTCCTCTGGTCCACCGAAACTAGTGTTTCCTACAAATATCGTACGAGAAGCATAGATAATAAAAAACAATAATGCACTTATTGCAGCAGAAATCATAACTTTTTTATGCGCTCTTTTGTTTCCTTTTACGATTAATCGCCAGCCAATTGCTACTAAAATTGCACTTAGCAATATAAAAAATGTACTTATTGTCGGTAATATAGCCATTTACTACAATTCCTTTCAACATTTACTTCAACCATTCCATACTACTAGTTCATAGGGGCGAAAAGCACAATAATTTTTGTATTGTACTTTTCGATAGTGAAAATTTTAATAACTGTTAATGTGACTCTGTTGCATTTGCCACTGGTAGCGGATCGATCTTATGACTTTCGGGATTAAACCAACCATAGAAAACTCGTGCTAAAATTACACCATACGTAATTTCCTGCATGATTTTCATAATAATTCCCCCAAGTTGCTGATCCTCCAATGCGCTCATTGTTGAGAACATTTCTGGGCCAGATATTTCAAATGCAAGACCATTTAAGATATCTGCAGGTACACATAGACTCATCGCTTGTAACCATGCACCACCGGCACTATACGCTTCATAAAGTGGTACATTGGAGAATATAATAAGGACACAAGCAGGCGTAATTAATACACTATTACCGAATATATAAAATATCTTTCCGAGTGGCTTCATCCGATCAAATTCCTTCAAAGGAGAAATTACCGGAAACCATACGATAAAAGCAGCAACTAATAGGATGATCGAAATGGACGTATGTGCAACCAAAGACGATTTAGCAAAATTAAACACTGCTGGTATATGATACAACGAAAATAATGTATTAAATAATAAAATTGATATAAGTGGTAAGGTTAACAATCTCATAACAGGTCTAATCAATGGCTTTAGTAGAACCTTTTCCCACAACCAGGTTGGTATCCCCTTTATGATCAGGATCGGAAATACAATTAAATAAATCGCCATTTGCATCATATGTGCTGTGAGCATAATATGCGTCAATAAATCAACTGGAGATCCTTTCACTGCATAAAGTAATACTAAACCAGTATAAAAGAATACTTGCTGTTTGACACTTACTGATTCCGCCCCAGCATAAAATTTATGACGTAGTGGTCCTGTTACTAGAAAATATAATATCCCTAGTCCAATTACAAATAAAAAGAAATACGGACTCCATAATGCTCGAAATCCAAAAATCTGTAGTTCTAACCACATAAAAATTCACTCCAAGAAAGCTAGTATAGTTTGTAGTATAACGTATTTTCGAACTGAAAAACCTAATAAATGTGACATTTTACGTAAAATCAAACAATGACTGGTAGAATTTACCGAATATACAATGTGAAAAAAGATCAGGAAACATCCTGATCTTTTTCTCATTTAAGCTTACCACCAAATGATTAAGGTAAGAGCTAATACGGTTATGATCGCTGCTCCAATCCCGCCGTAGATCATTAAAGACGGCATTTCATGTCCCTTATCCTTCATATGCATGAAATAATAAAATTGGAATCCGACCTGTACTACTGCTAGTAACAGTAATAAAGGAAGTGCGAAGAATTTATCCATTTCAGTTAATACGACAACGAATGCAATAATTGTAAAAACAATCATTAATGCAAACGTAATTATCTGTTTTACCATTTCGTCTTTATGCTTTTGTTTATGGAACGAATCAATTCCGGTTTTGGTGTCATTTGCCATTGCTTACCCCACCTTCCCCATCAAGTATACAACTGTGAAAATAAATACCCAAACTACATCGATAAAGTGCCAGTATAAACTGAACGTGTTGAATTTAGGCGCGTTGTATAAATTCAAACCTCTTTTAGCATTACGAACCATGATAGCTACTAACCAGCAAAGTCCAAACAATACGTGTCCACCATGGAATCCAACTAACGTGTAGAAAGCTGAACCAAAAGCAGATGAACGGAATGTAAACTCATAATGGTGAATATAGTGATAGAACTCGTAAATTTCTAAAGAAAGAAATCCTAGTCCTAATAATCCCGTAATCGCTAACCATAACTGCATCTTTTTAAAATCATTATTTTTCATATGATACATTGCATATACACTAGTTAATGAACTAGTAAGTAGCAACATTGTCATAATGAAAACTAGTTCTAAGCCAAATAGTTCTTCTGCTGCAGGACCACCAGCTGTTGAATTTTTTAAAGCTAAATAGGTACCGAATAAACTTGCGAAAAGAACTGTCTCTCCTCCAAGAAAGAACCAAAGACCCGTAAATTTATTTTTGCCTTCAAGTGTAGCTTTCTCTGGATTATGTGGCATAGTTTCTGGATTCAAGGAATGATCGTGACTCATATTAGTCAGCCTCCCTTTCTAGTTCTTCTTTCGTAATATGATAGCCATGATCATCTTTAAGTGATCGAACTAACATACTACCTAAACCAATAGCCATTCCTCCGAATAGGAAAATATAAGCTATATTGTAATTTGTTTGATAAATGAAACCAAAACTTGCGATAAAGAATCCGAGAGACATAATGAAAGGAATGATAGATCCATTTGGCATGTGAACATCTCCTAATGGCTCTGCAGGAGTCATTTTTCCTTTACCTTCCATTTTCTCAATCCATAATGGGTCTAAACCACGAACAAGTGGCAATTGTTTAAAGTTATAGTATGGTGGTGGTGAAGAAATCGCCCACTCTAATGTACGACCATCCCAAGGATCAGCAGGTGCTTTTTCACCTTTAGCTGTCGTGTAAATGATGTTTATCAAAAATACTATTACACCGAAAGCCATGAAAAATGCCCCGACTGTACTAATTAAGTTTCCAGTTTCTAACTCTTGGTCTTTTAGGAATACCCAGTAACGACGTGGCATACCCATTAGGCCTAAGAAATGTTGTATAAAGAATGTCAAATGGAATCCAATAAAGAAAGTCCAGAATGTTATCTTACCCATTCCTTCATGTAGGATTTTTCCAAATATCTTCGGCCACCAATAATGTAGACCTGCAAAAATACCAAATACTACACCACCAACAATAACGTAGTGGAAGTGAGCTACAACAAAGTATGTGTCATGATATTGGTAGTCGGCAACAGATGCTGCAACCATTACACCAGTCATCCCACCTAGTGTGAATGTCGGGATAAAACCTAATGCCCATAACATGGCAGAGTTAATCGTAATACTTCCACCCCATAATGTTAATAGCCAGTTAAAGATCTTAATACCTGTTGGTACTGCAATAGCCATCGTTGCAATCGCAAAAATGGAGTTTGCTACCGGCCCCATGCCTACTGTAAACATGTGGTGAGCCCATACCATGAATCCTAAGAAAGCAATTAAAATCGTAGCAAATACCATTGCTGTATAACCAAACAATCGCTTTTTAGAGAAAGTGGAGAAGATATCACTGAATATACCAAATGCCGGCAATACCAGAATATATACCTCCGGATGACCAAATATCCAAAAGATATGTTGCCAAATAATACTATTTCCACCTAATGCAACATCAAAGAACGCTGCGCCAAACATACGGTCAAACATCAAAAGGAAAAGACCAACAGTTAATGCTGGGAATGCAAATAGAATTAGCACACTTATTACAAATGATGTCCATGTAAATAATGGCATACGCATATAAGTCATTCCAGGTGCACGCATGTTAACGATAGTAACTAAAAAGTTAATACCACCCATTAATGTACCCGCACCAGAAAGCTGTAGTCCCATTATGTAATAGTCAACACCATGTCCTGGAGATGTTGTTGATAAAGGTGCATATGCAGTCCAACCTGCATCAGGTGCACCACCTGTAAACCAACTTACATTTAGCATGATTCCACCAAATAAAAACATCCAAAAACCCAATGAATTCAAGAATGGAAATGCTACATCACGAGCACCAATTTGTAACGGCATAATCGCGTTCATTAAGCCTAGCAAAAGTGGCATGGCTGCCAAGAATATCATGGTAGTACCATGCATTGTAATCATTTCATTATATAAACCTGCAGTAATGAAATCATTCTCAGGCTTAATTAATTGTATTCGGATAATCATTGCTTCTAATCCGCCGAGTAAGAAAAACAAACCACCTGCATACAGATATAATTGACCTATTTTTTTATGATCAACTGTTGTTAAGTAGTCCCATAACACGGCGCCGAAGCCTTTATTTTGAGTAGCTATACTCACAAGTTAAACCTCCCTTTTACGTCTTCCATCCCTATTTTATTAATTAGTTACCAGCGCTTTCAGGTGTTATGTCAGAAGGCTGTAACTGTAGTAAATACTCCGCAATCTTATCAGCATCTTCATCTGAAAGTGATGGGTATTTATCTGTCATTTTATTTCCTGGTTTTAATTTTTCAGGGTCTTTAAGCCATTCTACTAAGTTGGCTTTTGTCAGTTCCTCGGTACCAGCAAGGCGTGAACGGTCTCCGATATTCGTTAAATTCGGACCTGTTTGAACTGGTGATGAACCGATTGCATGACATGCCATACAGTTATTCTCTTCAAACAATCCTTGACCTTCTGCTGCTACTGCATCTTCAGGCTCTGCTTCTGGATCTACATTTTGCATATCTGCTATCCATTGCTCATACTCCTCTGGACTTACTACTACAATTTTAAAGTCCATTAATGAATGAGAAGGACCACAGAATTCAGCACATTTCCCCCAGTAAACGCCTTCTTCATACGCTTCAATATACATGGTGTTTTCATTTTCTGGGTTTACGTCCATTTTACCTGATAGTGATGGAACCCATAGTGAATGAATAACATCAGAAGAAAGCATGTTTAAATATACTTTTTCACCAACAGGAATATATAAGTCCTGACTAGTTTGTATTTCTTCTCCTGCATAATCAAAATGCCACCAATACTGATTCCCAGTAACACTTACATTGATTGCATCTTTTGCATCAGTTTCATCAGCTAAATCAAATGTTGCAATAACTGTTGGTATCGCAATGATGATCAATAACAGGATTGGAATCACTGTCCATACAGTTTCTAAAGTATGGTTTCCTTCAACTTGTTTTGGTATGTAATCTTCCTGACCTTTTCTCTTACGAAAACGCACGAGTGCAATCACATAAATTACCATTACTATCGCAAAAACAAATAGCATGATAACGGTTGTTAAAATAATTAAATCCAATGAAGACTCAGCACCATACCCCTTAGGTACTAAAGCTGTTAAATTTTCCTTACCACAGCCAGATAATACTAGTGCTAATGAGCTTAATAGGAATAAAGCTCTAAATTTTCCCATCCAACCTAACATGTATTTATACCTCTCTTTCTACTTCATTCATCCTTATTTTTTATATTAATTAATAGGGAAATCGATAGTTATTATTGCCATCATTACAAATAAAATTGTTAAATAATTTAATGAATAGATAAAAATCATGTTTGCCCATTTCAAATCATCATTTACAAAAAATCCTCTTATCGCTAAAATTAGCCACCCTACATTTAGTAACGAAGCAATCGTTACGAAAATGGTTCCTAATTCCAGCAGGAAAAATGGTAATGGCAGTAAGCAAGCAATATAAATGACAATTTGTCGCTTTGTAAATTCAAATCCATATACAACTGGAAGCATTGGAATATTAGCTGCTTTGTAATCATCTACTTTTTTCATTGCTAATGCAAGAAAATGTGGAGTTTGCCATATAAACATAATGAGAAACAGAACAATTGGCACGATATGAAGACTTGGTTCGATTGCTGTCCAACCAATTAATGGTGGAACTGCACCAGAAAAACTACCTACTACTGTATTAAGTGTATATCTTCTTTTAGACCACATGGTGTATAAGATTACGTAAGCAACCCAGCCAAATAATGCTATGAAGGCAGCTTCCATTGTTGTAAATAACAATAAGATCAATCCAATAACAGTTGATCCAACTCCTAGGCCTAACACTGTCTTTAGTGATAAATTACCTGTCACCGTTGGACGCTTCTTAGTTCGAGTCATCTTCGGATCGATATCTACATCATACCAATTATTGAGAATACAACCACCCGCTATAACAAGTGCAGTCCCAGTTATTGTTAGTATTAATATGTCCCAATTTGCCGTAAACGAGGAATTGGTAAAGTGAAGTGCTAATAGAAAACCAGCAACGGTTGTCATTAAATTTGAATTAACAATACCAACTTTAATGAGAGCTTTTAAGTCTGATAATAATGAAGTTTTATTTTCCTTTGATACAGTTACATTCCCCAACACCTGTGAAGAAGTTGTTGTCTCGGCCTTGTTCATTATGATTATCCCCCCTTCATATTCCTGACTTAAGGAACACATCTAAATAAGCATACTTTTGAGTAGTTATAGAACTATTCGTTATTACTATTCCCTTAAGTATCCTTATTATATTCTTCATTGTATCATGGAACGAATTGAATATTCTATTTTGCTACATGATATTGACTGCCTATCAGATGATATATGACAATTTTGTGAATGTCATATATAAAATAAAATAAAAGGCATCTCAGCCTTCATTTAGCAAAAATATGTAGCTGCCCAAAACATGGACACAGTATTTTGAAGCTTATCAAATATCCCCTACATTATTTCTAGCAGACAATCGAAAACAATGCAAGGTTTTTTTCTATTTTTGAACATGAAAATAGTAATAAAACGTGATAATATGTAAATTATGTGTCAATTGTTTCGTTTTGCTATTATTTTATTGATTTATATAATAGTAAGATATTATTATGGAAGATAGAAATTAAAATGGATTACAAAATTTATTTGCTCATTAAACAACACGAAGTGAGGATTTACTTATGATAAAAATATTAAAATGGCTATCGGTAGTAGCATCTACTGGAATGATATTTATATTAATTGGTGGTGCACTAGTGACCAAAACAGAATCAGGAGCAGGATGTGGAGCTAGTTGGCCATTATGTAATGGAGAATTCATTCCAAAAGATATTACGCCAGAATTAATTATAGAACTTAGTCACAGATTAGTTTCTGGATCAGTTGGATTTATTGTACTATTGCTCTCTTTCCTTTCATGGAAACATATTGGTTATATTCGCGAGGTGAAATTTCTATCGTTTTTATCTTTATTCTTTCTAGTATTACAAGGACTTATTGGTGCAGCGGCAGTTATCTGGGGACAATCTGATTTTGTATTGGCTGCTCACTTTGGCATCTCTCTTATTTCTTTTGCAGCCGTATTCTTACTAATGTTACTTATTTTTGAAATTGATCAAAAATTTGACGCAAATTCTCTTCACATAAAAAAAAGGCATCGAATGGAAATATATGCACTTACAATCTATACCCTTTTAGTAGTATATACTGGTGCATTAGTTCGCCATACAAACGCCAATCTTGTATGTGGTGATTGGCCGTTTTGTACGAATTATACCCCTTTTGCTTTTTCAGATTATAGTCTTGAACAATGGATCCAAATGGGACACCGTTTAGCTGCAGGTATATTATTTATTTGGACAGTGCTACTATTTATTCGAATGGTTAAACAATACCGCCATTCCCGTGTGATGTTATGGGGATGGACGACGGTATTAATATTAATTTCATTACAAGTATTTTTCGGTGCCATGATAATCTTTACTTTACTTAATCTTGGTATTGCATTACTGCACGCACTAGTAATTTCTTGTTATTTTGCTATGTTAAGCTACTTTATCCTTCTTTCCTCAAGAAGCGCCGCGATGGAAAAAAGAAATGAAAACACGAATCATTCAAACGGTTTTACGAAAATAAAATAATATATAACAAGGGCGGAAGAAACATATGAGTTTCTTCCGCCCTTTTTCAATTACTCAAATTCAATTAACAAATCATTGACCGCTATTGCATCCCCATCTTTCACATGTATGGATTTTATTGTTCCAGAATAAGGAGCTTGGACGGTAGTTTCCATCTTCATTGCTTCCGTTATAAGTAAGTGTTCTCCTTTGTTAACTTGTTGTCCTTTTTCTGAAATGACTTTAACAACTGTTCCAGGCATGGTTGCACCAATTTGTTTATCATTGGCTTTGTCTACTTTCGGCTTGGTTTCAACTAAGGATTGTACACTTTCATCTTTAACTACTACTTGACGTGATTGACCGTTCAATTCAAAATAAACAACTCTCGTACCGTCAGAACGTGCTTCTGAAATAGAAACCAACTTAACGATTAACGTCTTTCCTTGTTCAATTTCGACCTCAATAACCTCACCTATATTCATCCCATAGAAAAATGTTGGTGTATCTAATACAGAAACATCACCATATGACTCATAAAAGCGATGATAATCCATAAATACCTTCGGATATAGTGCATAAGCAATCATATCAAAGCTCGTTACTTGACGGTCTAATGTCTTAAATAAAGACTCTTTTAACTGATTAAAATTAATTGGATCCATTAATTCACCAGGACGAACCTTTATAGGCTTTTTACCTTTTAAAATGATCCGTTGTAGTTCCTGTGGAAAACCTTGGTATGGTTGTCCTAATAAACCTTCAGCAAGTTCTACTACGGAATCAGGAAAATTGATCGTTTCTCCCTTTTCATATATATCATCTTCCGTAAGATTATTTTGAACCATAAATAAGGTCATATCCCCCACTACCTTTGATGAAGGAGTAACTTTTACGATATCACCAAACATATCGTTTACGCGACGGAACATTGATTTAACCTCATTCCATCTATCTTCCAGACCAACAGCTTTTGCTTGCTGTCTTAAGTTACTATATTGTCCACCAGGCATTTCGTGTAAATATATTTCAGTATGAGGTGCTTTCATTCCACTCTCAAACGCTTGATAGTAATCCCTTACTCCTTCCCAATAATGTGACAGTTTTTCATAGGAATCTACATTTACTCGTGGTTGACGAGCTGTTCCTTCAAGGGCATGATATAACGTTTGAGCACTAGGCTGAGAAGTTAATCCAGCCATCGGACCACAAGCAACATCAACTGCATCAACTCCAGCTTCAATTGCACGTGCATAAGTATAAATACCATTTCCACTTGTATCATGCGTATGCAGATGAATAGGTAGATCAACTGATTCTTTTAAAGTTGATATGAGTTGATATGCAGCTTCTGGTTTTAGTAAGCCAGCCATATCTTTTATACCTAAAATATGGGCACCTGCCTGCTCTAGCTCTCTCGCAATTTTCTTATAGTATGCCAAATCATACTTTGACCTACTAGCATCCAAGATATTACCTGTATAACAAATAGCAGCTTCTGCAATCTTATTATTTTCCCGTACAGCGTCAATTGCAGGCTTCATACCTTCGACCCAGTTTAAACTATCAAAAATACGGAAAACATCAATGCCGGCTGAAGAACTCTTTTCCACAAATTCATTAATTAAATTATCTGGATAATTTTTATACCCTACTGCATTGCTGGCTCTTAATAACATCTGAAATAGAATATTTGGCATTTTTTTACGTAATTTTAACAAGCGTTCCCATGGATCCTCTTTTAAGAAGCGATATGCAACATCAAAAGTTGCTCCACCCCACATCTCTACTGAAAAAAGATTTGGAAGCAAATTAGAAGTTGGTTCCGCTATTTGAACAAGATCCTTCGTACGGACTCTTGTTGCAAGTAATGACTGATGCGCATCTCGGAAGGTAGTGTCTGTTAATAAAACCTCTTTCTGTTCTTTTAACCAGGTAGCCAAACCTTCTGGCCCACGCTCATCGAGTATTTGCTTTGTACCATGTTGCATACTTTCTAGTTTGTTTACTTTAGGAAGTGCTGGAACAGAAAAGGAAGGTTTTGATTGTTTGGTCATTCCTTCAAACCCATTAATTGTCGTGTGACCAATATAGGTTAACATTTTTGTTCCACGATCTTTTCGTTTTGGAAAAACAAATAATTCTGGAGTTTGGTCAATAAAAGTCGTATTGTACTCCCCATTCATAAATTGCTTATGAAGAATTACATTTTCTAAAAAAGGAATGTTTGTTTTTATGCCTCGAATACGGAATTCTTTTAAGTTCCGCACCATTTTTTGAGCGGATTGCTCAAATGTTAATGCCCATGTAGAAACTTTCACTAATAATGAATCATAGTGAGGTGATATCTCTGCACCTTGAAACCCATTCCCTGCATCCAGACGGACTCCGAATCCCCCACCTGTTCGATAAACCATTATTTTACCAGAATCGGGCATGAAGTTATTAAGAGGGTCTTCGGTAGTTACGCGAGACTGAATCGCATAACCCAATGTTGTAATTTCATGCTGTTGTGGTATACCGATAGAAACATCATGAATATTTTGTCCATCAGCAATTTTAATTTGTGTCTGTGCAATATCTACGCCAGTAATCATTTCTGTGATCGTATGTTCCACTTGAATTCTTGGATTTACTTCAATAAAGAAAAAATCTTCCCCAGTTACTAGAAATTCAACGGTTCCGGCATTAATGTATGCCACATTCTTCATTAAATCAACTGCTGACTGACATATTTTCTCTCGTAGATTTTCATTCAAGGAGACACTTGGTGCTATTTCAACAACCTTTTGGTGCCTCCGTTGAACAGAGCAATCTCGTTCATATAAATGGACAATATTTCCATGCTGATCACCGATTATTTGTACTTCTATATGTTTTGGATTTTCTATTAATTTCTCGACATAAACTTCATCATTGCCAAAAGCTGCTTTTGCCTCTGATTTAGCTCGATCAAAGCTTTCTGCTACATTACTGGCATTCCGTACAATTCGCATGCCTCGTCCACCACCACCTAGTGATGCCTTAATGATAATGGGGTATCCATGCTTTTCACCAAACGCCTCCACTTCTTGGAGGCTATCAACCGGACCATCACTCCCAGGAATAACTGGTAATCCAGCTTGAGTTGCTTGTTGCCTAGCTCTTACTTTATCTCCAAACATATGTAAATGTTCACTCGTAGGACCAATAAAAACAATCCCTTCTTCTTCACAGCGTTTAGCAAATCGAATATTCTCAGATAAAAAGCCATACCCTGGGTGAATAGCGTCTACACCAACTTCTTTGGCAAGTTCAATAATCCCTTCGATATCCAAATAGGCATCAATTGGCTTTTTGCCTTCCCCTATTAAATACGCCTCATCCGCCTTATACCGATGATACGAACTTGAATCCTCTTTTGAATATATAGCAACGGTACGAATATTTAATTCTGTACATGCACGAAAAACACGAATTGCTATTTCTCCACGGTTTGCAACTAATATTTTATTAACTTGATTTAACTTGACCATTTTCTTCCTCCTTTATAATTAGAGACATTTCTAACTGGGGGAGTTTGTGCGGTTACAGGCTTAGGTTCCTGTTCGCTCTTTTTCACATCCTTAGCAATGTTATTTAAAATCCCCATGGAAATCATTAATACTAGTAATGAAGATCCTCCATAGCTTACAAATGGTAGCGTTACCCCTGTAATTGGTAGTAAACCACTAATTGCACCTAAATTAATAAAAGCTTGTATCCCTACCATAAAGGAAATACCAATTGCTAATAGTGCACCAAAGTTATCATTACATTTCCTCGCGATGAATATTCCACGAAGTACAATTGTAGCGAGCATCCCTATTACTAGGAAAACGCCAATAAATCCAAGCTCTTCAGCTATGATTGCCATAATAAAATCAGTATGTGGTCCAAACAAATAGCCTAATTTTTGAACACTTTGTCCTAAACCTTCTCCAGTGATACCTCCACCACCTATAGCTAGGTACGACTGAATCAAATGATAGCCTGCTGAATCCGGAGCATTAAATGGTTGAAATGCTCCTGTAAATCTATTTATCCTTGTCTCCGTTACCATATTTGGTACAGCTATAGCTAGTATAATAAGCCCGATAGATACTAGAAAAAATAAATGCTTTATTCGAATTCCCGAACTAAAAATGACGGAACAAGCAATCAAAAATATAATAGCTGCTGTACCGATATCAGGCTGCATAACAATTAAGCCTAAAATTAGCCCAGTTAAAACTAATGGTGGCAATACAGCTCTATTAAAATCATTTATGTAGGCCTGCTTTTTGGAGTATACAGATGCTAAATACATGATTAATGCTAATTTGGCAAATTCCGCAGGTTGTAGATTTACTGGACCAAACTCAAACCAAGATTTAGCATTGTTTATTTCTTCCCCAATAACCAAAACACTTAACAATAATCCAATAATTATTAATATAATTATTTTAATTAGTTTTTGATAATATTTATATGGTAAAATGCAACAAAATGTAAATCCAATCATCGAAATGAAAAACCATTGGATCTGTCGCATTAAATAATGATTACTTTCATACCCCTCTACAACAGCTTGAACCATACTCGCGCTATAAATCATAACTATTCCAAAGCCAGTCAAAAGTATTGGGATAATCATTAGCGTATAGTCGTAGTCCTTTATTTTCTGCATCATGTTATTTCTCCTCAATTCAATAATAGTAAGCAGAATGATGTGCAATTATTACTAATTTAGCACATTCTTGGAAGAAACATTAGAATTTCAACTCTTTCATCTTCCCCTAACCTAATTAAACAAAAAAACCTTGCCAAATCCTATGCCGGCAAAGTTTTAATTACGTAATCCTCATACATGAATCCATCAAACAGAATTTTGAGCTGCTTCATGTAATATATTAAGCTGCCTCTCTAAATTTTCCAGAAGTGCTTTACCTTCATCTTCGCTGATTAAGTTTAAACGTACAGCAAAATCGATCTCCCTTGAAAGACCAAACATTTGCGTATCCAAAACTTCTTCGTATAAAGGACATTGTGGCATCGTCAAATTTTCAATTTGGACTTCAATAAGCCGTAATATTTTATCAGCATCAGCCTTTAGAAGGGCATAGGCTTTTTCACGATGATCGATCGTTACCTCAGGCATCATATACTCCCCTCCACTTAAAAAACTATACTCGTTACCTTAATTTTATGAAATCAAAGTTTATTTTATTAGTAATTTTAACATACTTTCTTCTATCTATATTATCGCTAGAATCTAGAAAATGCAAATATAAATATTAGGGTAAAGAAATATTACCAGAAAAATGAGTGATAATTTATCGGATCTAGTGAAAAATATAAATTTGTCTGCTATGCTAATAGAAGACATTTTGGAAAGGTGGAAAAAAATGATAGTCCCAATTATTGGCAATGTTACATATTCTATAACGATGGACCCTACGGTTTGGATATTTGATGATCGAAAGATATTACTACATGAAGCATTTTCTTCAAATAAACAACCAATAGATAATAATGAGGATGACATTGAAAAGGCTGCAAAGAGATGGGAAAATGAAGTATTCCATCATAAAATCAATCCTCCTGTAAATAAAAGTATTTCTCGCCTTGAAGGAAAGAAGATTTTGACAGAATCTTACGTTATGCCGATTAAAGATTTCATAAATCATGCGGAGGTTAAACCTGAAGCAAAAGAAGCAAAACTAATTACGAGAGATGGAGATATTATTTTGTCTTTATCTGACCTAATGGACGCATATTTGTTTTTTGCACGCGAAGGAAAACCACTTAAGGAAGATGGGCCAGTTCATCTCATGTATCAAGATGGTTCTAATAAAGACAATCCCATAAAGGGAATTAAAAAAATTGAAGTTTTGTAACTCGGACGGTCTGTAGCTAGACCGTTTTTTTACTTGATTGATAAGGTACTTTTGATTGTATAATTTGACACTTACTACTAAGAATAACAGTAAAGTTCTACTTTTTTTAACTATTAGGAGGAGTGTCAAATGATATTTCGAATTAGTATTCTTTTTGTTAGCATATTATTAATCGCTGGATGCCAGCAAGATAATACGGAGAATTCGTTACCATCAAAAGAACAGGACCAAAATGATCGAATCGTGAATGTGAAAAACTCAGACCCTAGAGAACCACTTGAGTTATCGAATGAACAAATTGCAGATCATTTAGCAAATGTCGCAAGTGATGTTCCGGATGTAGATGATGCAGTAGCCATTGTTGCAGGACCTTATGCAGTAGTTGGAATTGATGTTCGAAAAGAGTTAGACCGGTCCCGTGTTGGTACAATAAAATATTCCGTACTTGAAGCTTTGCAACATGACCCATATGGAAAAACAGCTGTTGTTGTTGCGGATGGTGATGTAAATGAACGCATTCGATTAATGGCAGATAAAATACAACAGGGTCATCCAATTCAAGGCATAGTGGATGAAGTTTCTGCAATCGTTGGTAGATATATGCCCGATCTTCCAATTCCAGAAAACCAACCACAACAAGATGACATTAATAAAGAGATCCTTGAAGATGACAATGAAGAAAATCAACTAGATGATATCCAGAATGAACAATCCAAAAATCAAAAAGAAAAACGAGAAGAATAACATGATAAAGAGGCTATCCTATAAAGCATGAAACATGACTTTTAGGATAGCCTCTTTTCTTTATCTATTCGTTATTTTCCACGCTATCATGCTGTTGTGTATCATTGAAATAGTTAACACCGTATGATGAACCCTCTGATACCATTTTGGCATTATCTAATTGTGCTTCATTTTCACTAGAGACTTGATCTGGAATTCCAGCATTTACGATAGTAGCATTTGACTCTTGCTTCATAAAGTTATTACGGCGAACATTCTTATTCCCGATTAACATTCCTGCAACACCAGCTATACCTAATGCTGAGACAATATATCTTTTTCTCAAGTAAACCATCCTTTCGTTTACTATTTATTTACTAATACCCCTATTATTTTTAGTTTAAACTACTATTCGTATTCCTCTACCACACTTTTATATGTTATAGTTATGAATGAACACTCCTACTATAGAGGTGAAAATATGCAAGTTAAATGTGTAATATGTGACCAGGTGGAGGATATTGAAGAAAACTCGTTACAAGCAAAACGGTTAAGAAATCGTCGAATTCATATGTATTTATGCGATTCATGCTATGAAAGAGTTGGAGAAAATACGACCAAACGTCATGAAACAGGTAATTTTCGTTTGTATCGAGAAAAGAAAAAAACAAATGAATTAATCTAACCTTGACCTTATTATTTAGTTTAAACAAATAAAACCCACTACACAGAGTGGGTTTTCTCATTTCATCATTCTTTCGATTGACGTTGCAAATATAAACGAAAACGATAAATACCTAATATAAGACAAATTACAACTAAACTTTCAGCGATTGGCAACGGAGTGGATGCCCAAGCAATTGGTAGTACTATAAACATGATATTTAGGACAAATACGCCGATCGCAAGAAGAATATAGACAATAATTGACTTGAGAACAGAAAGCTTTCTAGCAAAACCTAATTTATACGCAATTGCAGCTAAAATAAAATTCACGATAAAAAATACCGAAAAAATATGATCTTCGCCAAATCGGTCCATTACAAAATCAAAAAACATATGTATCCCCCATTACAACAAAATAACTCTTTGTAATCATACTAAATTTATCTCAAATATGCTAGTTTCTTACTCCTTTTCCCACATTTTTTGTAAATTGCAAGGAAACATTATATACTTTACATATAGAAAGTCGAGGTGGATCAGCATGAAAAACATGAACATTCCAATGTTTTTATTGGCTGTAGTAGTAATCCTTTTATTCTTAGCGGTTGGAGTGGCTATTGCATTCCGAAGTGTCGGATTTATTCTCTTATTTTTGTTCCTAGGTTTTATTGTGATGGGCTTGGGTATTTCATTAAAAAGGAAAAAAGTGACTTCCTAATAAGTCACTTTTTTCCTACTTGAATATATTCCTGTATTAACTGATCATGTATAGCAGGATGGCAAGTCATAACCGAATTCTTCTCTAAAATATGAAGTGGTTTTCCCTCAATATTTGTGGATACCCCTCCGACCTCATTCACAATCACCATTCCGGCTGCAATATCCCAAGGTGAAAGACTTATTGCTAAGTAACCGTCCAAAATTCCTTCTGCGACGAAAGCAAATTCAAGAGCAGCGGATCCATATGACCTTGTTCCGCGTATTTTTCTGACAAGACGCTGCATTTCTGTCCCTTCAACAAGTCTATTATCACATAGCCAGTAATGATTTAATCCGAGCATGGATTTCTCTAAGGTTAAACGTTCTTTTAATTTTGGCAACTTCACATCATTTCGAAATGCCCCCTGAGTTCGTTTTGCACTGTAAAGCACATCGTCAATCACATTATAGATTAACCCAATTTCCCCTACTCCATCATGGTAAATACCAACTGAAATAGCGAAGTTTCTTTTTTGTTGTACAAAATTCATTGTCCCATCGATTGGATCAATAATCCATATCGTTCCGTCCATTGATGTTACATCATCGCCATACCCTTCTTCACTCAGCACTAAATGATTAGGATACTCTTGTTTAATTCGCTGAACAAAAAAGTATTCAATAGCTTTATCCATTTGTGTAACTAAATCCTTTGCATCCGACTTTGTATCGATAGTTAAAGGATCGTTTATTTTATTGCGAATTATTTCACCAGCTTCTTCTACCCACTTTTTTGCTTGGTGAAATAATTCATCTCGAGTGTCTTCATCCATATTATTTCCTCCATATTTTTCGTGTTATATTATATAGCTTATCAAATTCAAGATATCTAGTCATATTTTATGAAGGAATATGGATTTATTTATTTTCAAGTTTAATTAATTGTCTTCTTAGTTGTTCTAGCCGTTCTTTTGTTTTTATTATTAGAACTGTATCATCTGCCTGTAATGCATCATAAAGTGTTAATAGTTCATAATCAATTTCCATACGAATTACAGGGAGTTTTTCACGTTCTTCTTCTAATCTTAAGGTTTCAAGTACATATTTCAAAATGATCCACGCCCTTTCCTAACATTTTCTAAAGTGGATAATAAATGAATGAATACAATATGATTTTGACCATAATAATTATATTTTCTTTATATATATGAGTTTTTTCCATTTTCGTTCAATTATTTACGAAATTTTAGTCTCTAGTTGATGTCCTTCAAGGTACTATAAAAATTTTGGTTTGAACAGAATATTTGGAACTTCATTGTAATGCTTGACTGATTATCAATTTTAATTAATAATTATTATTAATTACTGAAAGGATGATACAGTTGACATTTCAAGGGTTTAACAAAAACGATTTTAATACATTTACTATAGATGGTTTGGATGAAAGAATGGAATCAATTCAAACAAACATTCAACCGAAGTTTCAGGAATTAGGATCAGAATTAGTAGATTTTCTTTCTGCACAATTAGGCAATGAAATGTACTTACATATAGCAAAACACGCTAGAAGAACAGTAAATCCACCAAAAGATACTTGGCTAGCAATTGCAAATAATAAACGTGGATATAAAAAGCATCCGCATTTTCAAGTTGGTTTGTTTGATGATCATGTATTTATTTGGCTTGCACTTATCTATGAATTAGATCATAAAAAAGAAATTGCTAATGAATTTGTAACTAGTTTTAAGGAACTAAAAAAACTACCAGATGATTATGTTGTATCATTAGATCATACGAAAAAAGATGCATTCGCATTACAAGATCTAGAATTGAAGCATGTGGAAAGGTTTAGAGATATTAAAAAAGCAGAGTTTCTTATTGGGAGACATTTTTCACCAGTAGATAAAACGGTTACCAACGGTGATTTATTTATTGAAAAGGTGAAGGAAACGTATCAAACGTTAATACCTTTTTATCAAAAAGCACTCCAAGCATGAACAAATTAAAGCACCAACTCTATATTGAGTTGGTGCTTATTTCATCTTAATATTTTGTGCTTCTTTATTCTCTATTGCTTTTTTAACTGCATGATAACTCGAATAACCTGATTCATTTTCAAAATCCGTAAAAAATTGCTTTTCCTCACTTTTAGAAGGAACTATCTGTTTAAATTTTCGGTATGCACTCATTAATTGTTCCCGACTGACTCCTCTTTCGTACGCCTGCTCAATCAACGAAAAAAATTGTACGACATCAATTACCTCTTGCTTGGTCCAACTTATATCAAATGGATATTGGTAGTTCACGTTATTAGTACACCTCACTTTACATATTTCTGTTTAATTAATTCTGCTTCTTCTATCATCTTTTGAAATAATTCTTGTACAGTTGGTACACTATCTATTCTCGCTGCACCTTGTCCAGACCATCCAAATCCATGTGTACGATCTCCTTCAATAATATATTGCTTATTTGCTTTCCCACTTATGTAATTTTTCAGAGATTCGTACCCTTTATTCTTTTTCTCTATTTCCAATATTTGATCTGTCCATGGATTCTTTAAGGCTCGTGCAGGTGTTCCTATTGAACGTTTAATCACTACTGTAGAATTTTCATCTGCATGTAAAATATCGTTTTTATAATTTGCATGAGCATCAACACACTCTTTTGTAGCAATGAATCTAGTTCCCATTTCGATACCTTCAGCACCGAGAGCTAACGCTGCCATTAATCCACGGCCATCAACAATTCCACCCGAAGCAATAACCGGAATCGATACATGGTCAACTACTTGTGGTGTAAGTACAAACGTTCCAATATCACCACGCCCTAAATGTCCTCCACCTTCTTGACCAACTACCATTACTGCATCCGCACCTAATTCTTCCGCCTTTTCTGCTTGTCTTTTTGCAGCAACTAATACAAGTGTCTTTATACCATGGGGTTGTACCATATCTAATACCCCTTTAGGGTTTCCTCCAGTTACTGAAATCACTGGAACTTGTTCATCAATTGCAACTTGAACCATATCTTCATAGGCACGGCCATGCTGACCGATAGCATAGTTAACCCCAAAAGGGTTATTTGTTAATTTTCTAACCTTCTGAATCTCTCGCCTTAATTGATCTGGATTTTGTAAACTCATCGCTGTAATTTGTCCTAGTCCACCTGCATTTGAAACGGCAGCAGCAAGATCTGCATATGCTAGATAGGCAAGCCCACCTTGGATGATTGGATATTCAATATGTAATAACTCAGTTACTTTTGTATTCCAGCCCATATACTTCTCCCCCAATTAAAGTAAAGTTATTGTTAATTTATCCTATCATTGATTTATTCAAGTTGGCTATTATTTTGACCTTCGACAAATTTGATTACAAAAAATAACCGCAGTAAGAAATACTGCGGTTAAAAGTAGGGTATGAAATACTTACAATCCCATTATTTATTTGATTTACAAGTTGGACATGTACTATAAATCGTTGTCACTTTTTCCTCATCATAGTAATCAATAACTTTCTGACAATCTTGACAAACTATTGTGCCCATGTGTGGCCCAACTCCCTTATCATTAATTATGTTACCTTATTTATATTATAGTATGACATAATTAATTTTTCAATAGTAATTAGTGTAACATTTTAAAAAGTGTTTTCACATGGTTTGTTACAATTAAAATAACTTGCGAAGTAACTTATCCAAATTGCTCCCTAGTTACAATTGTGATGTAACATTGCGTTCCAAACAAAGTTTTCATTATAATAGCCTGCTTTATAAAATATTGTGGGTTTTGACTATAAAAAGGACGTTATGGAATTTTATGTTAAAATAAGAAGTATGTTATACAACTGGCAGGATTATGGAACAAAATAAAAGGGGGAAATTCCTAATGTCAAAAAGCAAGGTATTCTTCATTATTGCAATTTTATTTTTCACTTTGATAGGTTGTTCCCAGAATAAGGATGGAATATTTATTGAAGGGAACATAACAGAAATTGACGAAGAAATTGGGGATATTGAAGTTAAAGGACGAATGACAATTAGCGAAACAGTATCTTCTACAGATTCATTTGAAATTGAAAAGGAGTCAATGTCACAAACTATTCGAGTTTCAAATCCAGAAGACTATAAAGTAGGGCAAAAAGTAAAGGTTAATGTTATCAAAAATTATGATGAAGACATCTGGGATTTAGATAGATTGAAATTTGAAGTAGAAGAAGTAAATTAGAATATATTCTACGTAGGGGGTAATTATGTAATAAGCAGATACGTTTTTTACTAAAGGAGAAGGATTGTGGAAGATAAAGAGGGTATGCGGAAGGTCTCTATTAATTAAACTTTTAGGGGGAGCTATGAGGCGCTTACCAGTACTTGTTATCACATCTAAAAAAGTCAGCGGTATTCCACTGACTTTTGTTATTGATACTATTTAACGGTTTGAATTAAATGGGGATCAAGAATTTCGTAACCTTGTTCTCTTAATCCAATTACAATATCCTCTAATGCCTCATTGGTCCATTCTCTGTCATGCATTAATAAATTTGCTCCTGGTTTTAATAAGGAATAAGGTACATCAACTTCAGGACCTTCTCCAGTAACCATTGCTGTTGTCAATTTGTCTGCCTCCATATATGGAGTAAAATAATCGTAACCATATGTCCAATTCATAACAACCATTTCTTCATCCTCGGCAGCTTGCATCGAAAAATCAGTATTTGCACCATTAGGCGCTCTAAAAAAGGATGGACGTTCACCGATTATTTCTTCCAATTCATCATTTAATTGTACCAATTCTTTTTGTTGTTCTTCATTTGTTAAATCAGGTAAAAAGGCATGGCTATACGTATGATTTCCAATGACAAAACCCATATCATGAATCTGTTTAAGTATTTCTTTTTCTTCTGGTGTATCTAAAAAATGACCATTAACAAAAAAGATTGCACCGGCATCTAATTGTTTTAAGGTTTGAGCCATTTCTAACGCATATTTATCAGGAGCATCATCAATGGTTAACAATACCACGTTTTCATTAGTTCCTTCTACGATTGGTTCAACTGACCAATTTTCACTAATCTTATATTTAGCTTTAACAACCAGGTCCTCTTCTCGTTGATCTTCATCCTCTATTTCTTCTAATTCTTCTTCCTTTTCAGCTCGATCCGATTCTTCCTCTATTTCCACTTCCTCTTGCTGTTCTTTTGTCTCTTCGCCAACATGTTCATCTGAGTCTGATTCATCACCGTTTGTACAGGCACTGAGCATAATTAATAATATAACACCGATATAAAACACTGTTTTTTTCACTGGTATTCCTCCTGCTGTTATTTTTATATAGTCACCTTCAGTTTAGTTTAGCTTGTCCGAGTTGACAAGACTAAAAGTACTGATTTAAAAATCATGGAATTATAAAGCCTTTAAATGGAAATAGTAAGAACAGAATTGATATAATACCTTAGTGTCATTTGGAAAAAACAAGTATAGACAGAAGGGATTTTTGTAATGAAACGAGTTTCTAATGTGTTTTATATCTCTGCAATTGTTGCAGTTTTGTTTGTCGTATGGGGTTTAATACCTGAAAGTATTTTACCCAATGGAAATCTTGATGATGTTACAACACTTATTCAAGGGTACATAGTAGATAAATTTGGATGGTTCTATTTATTTAGTGCAACAGGGTTTCTCATTTTTGCTATCTATTTGATTTTTTCTAAATATGGACAGATTAAGCTAGGAAGGCCAGGAGATGAACCTGAATACTCCTACATTACATGGTTTGCGATGTTGTTTAGCGCCGGAATGGGAATAGGTTTAGTATTTTGGGGCGCAGCAGAACCATTATCACATTTTTATTCACCACCATATGGAGAAGCAGAAACAAATGAGGCAGCAAAAACCGCAATGCAATATAGTTTTTTCCACTGGGGATTTCATCCATGGGCTATATATGCAACAATAGCATTAGCATTAGCTTATTTTAAGTTTCGGAAACAATCACCTGGTGTAGTAAGTGCCATATTGGAACCGTTATTTGGTGATAAAATTAAGGGTCGCTGGGGTACGCTTGTCGATACAATAGTAGTTTTTGCGACTGTTTTCGGGGTCGCCACCTCGCTTGGATTTGGAGCAATTCAAATCAGTGGTGGCTTATCATTTGTCTTTGGATTTGACCAAACATTCCTGTTTCAATTAATCATTATACTAATAGTAACCGTATTGTATATGATTTCTGCATCTACCGGATTAAACAAGGGTATTAAATATTTAAGTAATGCAAATATTGTACTTGCCATAAGTTTAATGTTATTCCTGTTATTTTTAGGACCAACTAAATTCATTATGAATATGTTCACAACTACATTCGGAACATATATTCAAAACCTACCAAGCATGAGCTTACGAATGACACCCTTTGATACAGATAATCTAGATTGGATAAAAGGGTGGACCATATTTTATTGGGCATGGTGGATTTCATGGGCGCCTTTTGTAGGAACATTCATCGCTCGAGTTTCTAGAGGGAGAACAATTAGAGAATTTGTTACCGGGGTGTTATTAGTTCCCACTATTTTTGGAGCACTTTGGTTCTCAGTATTTGGTGGATCAGCAATTAACTTGGATTTCTTTGAAAAAGCAAATATTATGGAACATGTAAATAACTCCGGCACTGAAGCTGCATTATTTGCGGTGTTAGAGCATTACCCATTAGGTATGATCATGTCACTCATTGCCATTTTATTGATCAGTACATTCTTTATTACTTCCGCAGACTCTGCTACCTTTGTTCTCGGCATGCAGACAACTAACGGAAGTCTTTATCCAGCTAATCAGGTAAAATTATTTTGGGGAGTAATTCAATCAAGCGCTGCAGCTGTATTGCTATGGCAAGGTGGGCTAGAAGCATTACAAACTGCTGCAATTATTGTAGCACTACCTTTTACAATCATTATGATTTTAATTGTGTTGTCCTTATTAAAATCGTTCAAAGCGGAAAAGAAAGAAATGGATGCAAGAGTTAAAAAAGGCAATAGATGATCATTTATTCATAGAAAAAGAGTTGTACGGTACCTCCGCACAACTCTTTTTTATATTTTCAACTTATAACATATGAATTGGAGTACCTAAAGCTACTTCAGCAGCCTCCATTGTAATTTCACCTAAAGTTGGATGTGCATGGATTGTAAGTGCAAGATCTTCTGCAGTCATACCAGCTTCTACAGCTAGCCCTACTTCAGAAATCATATCACTTGCATTAGGTCCAGCAATTTGACCACCTAGAACAAGTCCATCCTCTTTACGTGTAACAAGTTTTAAGAATCCGTCACTATTATTTAACGATAATGCACGGCCATTAGCTGCAAATGGGAATTTAGCAACTTTCACTTCATAACCAGCTTCTTTTGCTTCTGCTTCACTCATACCAACAGTCGCTAATTCAGGTTCCGTAAATGCTACAGCAGGAATACCGATATAATCAATTTCAGATTTCTCGCCACTAATTGCTTCTGCTGCAATTTTACCTTCATAAGAAGCTTTGTGTGCAAGTGGAGGTCCATCAACAATATCACCGATTGCATAGATATTATCTACATTAGTGCGACATTGTTTATCCACTTTTACAAGACCACGGTCTGTCATTTCAATACCAACTTGCTCTAATCCAATTTCTTCTGTATTAGGGCGACGACCAACCGTAACTAATACATAGTCAGCCTCAACTGTTTCCTCTTTGCCTTTAGCTTCATACGTAACTTTCACGCCATCTTTTGTTTCTTCTACACCTTTAGCCATCGCTTCTGTAATGATGGTAGCACCTTTTTTCTTCAAGCGCTTTTTAACTAGTTGTGTCATTTGTTTTTCGAAGCCACTTAGAATGTCTTTTGCACCCTCAAGGAAAACAACTTCTGTACCGAAGTTAGCATACGCTGAACCAAGTTCACTACCAACATATCCAGCACCGATAACAACCATCTTTTTCGGAATTTCGTCTAAGTTTAATGCACCAGTTGAATCTAGTACACGATCAGAAAACTTAAATGTTGGGATTTCGATTGGTGATGAACCTGTTGCAATAATACAGTTATTAAATGTATAGGTTTGAGAGTTTTTATCATCCATCACTTTAGCCGTATTTTTATCTACAAAGTAAACTTCACCACTAACGATATCTACTTTATTTCCTTTTAAAAGTCCTTCCACACCAGAAGTTAATTTATTTACTACTGAAGCTTTCCATTCTTGGACTTTAGAGAAATCTACAGAAACCTTTTCCGTAGAGATACCAAGATCAGCACTTCCATGTGCATTTTCTACTTGGTGACCTGCTTGAATTAATGCTTTTGAAGGAATACATCCAACATTCAAGCAAACTCCACCTAGAGAACCTTTATCAACAATCGTAACTTTTTGTCCCAGTTGTGCAGCACGTATAGCAGCTACATAGCCACCAGGACCCGCTCCAACAACTAATGTGTCTAATTCAATTGGGAAATCTCCTACTACCATAACCTTACGCCTCCATCATGATTAATTGTGGATCACTCAATAAACGCTTGATTTGATTTAGGGCATGCTGAGCTGTAGCACCGTCAACAATACGGTGATCGAAGCTCAATGATAATGCAAGTACTGGAGCAACAACAATTTCTCCATCACGTACGATTGGCTTTTCAGCAATACGGCCAATACCTAAAATTGCAGCTTCTGGATAATTAATAACCGGAGTAAACCATTGTCCGCCAGCTGATCCAATATTCGTAATTGTACTTGATGCACCTTTCATCTCTTCAGGGCTAAGTTTACCACTTCTTGCCTTATCTGCCAATTCATTGATTTCTGATGATATTGTGAAAATGGACTTACGATCGGCATCTTTTACAACTGGTACTAGTAAACCTTTTTCTGTATCTGCTGCAATACCAATATTGTAATAATGTTTTTGAACAATTTCATCCGTTGCATCGTCAATTGAAGCATTTAGTATTGGGAATTGTCTCAATGCAGATACAATTGCTTTAACAACGTATGGCAAGTAAGTTAATTTAATTTCTTGCTCTGCTGCAACAGCTTTAAATTTCTTGCGATGTGCTACTAACTCAGTTACATCTACTTCATCAAGTAATGTTACGTGAGGTGCTTTTGTTTTCGAATTAACCATTGCTTTAGCAATAGATTTACGAATCGCACTCATTTTCTCACGTGTTTCAGGATAGTCGCCTGCTGGTACAGTTGGTGCTGCAGTCTTTGCAGTAGTATCTTCTTGTACTGGTTCTTCAGCAGTTTCAGAAGCTTCAGTTGGTTGACCACCATTTAAGTAGCTGTCAATATCTTCTTTGACAATACGTCCATTTCTTCCAGATCCAGATACTTGGCGAATATTTACGTTATTATCACGAGCATATTTACGAACAGATGGCATTGCGATCACACGTTTATCATCTGCTTGCTCATCCATTGTTTGTTCGGTATCTGCTTTAGGTGATTCCGTCGGTGCTTGCTCCTGTTTTTCTTCCGTTTCTGGAGTTTCATCACCTTCATCTTCATAACCTTCTGCATCAAAAGATATAAGGCTGTCACCTACGACAGCGACTGTTCCCTCTTCTACATGTAATTTCGTAACTTTACCCTCAACTGGAGATGGGATTTCAACGACAGCTTTATCATTTTGCACCTCACAAAGTACGTCATCTTCTTTTATTTCATCGCCTTCTTTTACAAACCATTTAACGATTTCACCTTCGTGAATTCCTTCACCTATATCCGGCAATTTAAATACAAATGCCATTATACTACCTCCTTTTAGAAATTCATTACGTTGTTTACTTTTTCTACGATGTCTTTATGATTTGGTAGCCATACTTCTTCTGCTTCAGAGAATGAGTATACTGTATCTGGTGCTGTAACACGTAAAATTGGTGCTTCCAGATGTAAAATTGCTCGTTCTTGAATTTCTGCAGTGATATGGGCTGCCATACCTGCTTGACGTTGTGCTTCTTGAACAATAACAACACGATTTGTTTTCTTAACTGATTCTACAATTGTTTCCGTATCAATTGGTGATACTGTACGTAAATCAATAACTTCGACGCTAACTCCATCTTTTTCAAGTTCTTCAGCTGCTTTCAATGAAGCATGAACCATTGCTCCATAAGTAACGATTGTAACGTCTTTACCTTCTCGTTTTACATCAGCTTTCCCTAATTCAATCGTATATTCCTCTTCAGGCACTTCTCCTCGGAATGAACGATAAAGCTTCATATGTTCTAAGAAAATTACTGGATCATTATCACGGATTGAAGATATTAATAATCCTTTCGCATCATAAGGAGTGGAAGGTATAACAACTTTAAGACCTGGTTGTTGTGCAACTAACCCCTCTAATGAGTCCGCATGAAGTTCAGGAGTATGTACTCCCCCACCAAAAGGTGATCGAACAGTAATTGGAGATGTATGAGTACCACCTGAACGGTAACGCATACGTGCCATTTGTCCATTAATAGAGTCCATTACTTCATAAACAAAGCCGAAGAACTGAATCTCTGGTACTGGACGAAAGCCCTGTAAACCAAGACCAATAGCTAAGCCACCAATTCCAGATTCAGCTAATGGCGTGTCAAATACACGATCTTCCCCAAATTCTTTTTGCAGGCCTTCTGTAGCACGGAAAACCCCACCATTTTGGCCAACATCTTCACCAAATACAAGCACATTTTCATCATTTTTAAGTTCTGTGCGCATTGCTTCGGTGATTGCTTGAATCATTGTCATTTGTGCCATGATTTACTTCGACTCCTTTGCTTTGTATTCTTCCATTTGCTCTTGAAGATTTACTGGAAGTTCCTCATACATATTTGAAATTAAATCAGTTACTTTTTGTTTAGGATATTTATCTGCTTCTTTAATAGCGTTTTTAATTTCTTCTTTTGCTTCCTCAATTACTTTATTCTCTTCTTCTTCAGACCAGAGTTTTTTACCCTCTAAGTATTTCCGGAAACGTACTAATGGATCTTTTTTCTCCCACTCCGAATCCATTTCAGATGTACGGTAGCGTGTTGGGTCATCTCCAGCCATAGTATGTGGACCATAACGATATGTCATCAATTCAAGTAACATTGGTCCCTCCCCGTTAATTGCACGATCACGAGCATGCTTCGTTGCTGCGTAAACAGCAAGTACATCCATTCCATCTACTTGAAGGCCTTCAATACCAGCTGCGACTCCTTTTTGTGCTAAAGTTTTCGCTGCTGTTTGCTTTTCACGAGGAACAGAAATTGCGAAACCATTATTTTGCACAACGAAAATACAGTTAGCACCATAAGCCCCAGCAAAGTTAATTCCTTCATAGAAATCACCTTGAGAAGTTCCGCCGTCACCAGTATACGTAATTGCTACTGCTTTTTTACCGCGTATTTTCATACCCAAACCAACACCTGCAGCTTGAACATATTGTGCACCAATAATAATTTGAGGGCTTAATGCATGTACACCTTCAGGCATTTGATTTCCATGGAAATGTCCTCTTGAGAATAAGAAAGCTTGATATAATGGAAGGCCATGCCAAATTAATTGTGGTACATCACGATACCCAGGTAATATAAAATCTTCTTTTTCAAGAGCAAAATGACTTCCTAATTGAGATGCTTCTTGACCAGCAGTAGGAGCGTAAAAACCTAAGCGTCCTTGACGGTTTAATGCAATAGAGCGTTGATCTAGAATGCGCGTATAAACCATTCTCTTCATAAGCTCTTTTAATTCTTCATCTGATAAATCAGGTAAGTATTCCTTATTTACTATTTTCCCATCTTCGTTAAGAATCTGGAACATTTCGAACTGACTTTCCACACTTTCAAGTACGTGTTTCAAAATAGTTCACCTCTTCCTTTCTTCTATCCTTTTATATTATCTTTTCTAGCCTTCCCAAAACGTTAGAAAATCTGTACCTATTTTCCATTTTTTTGTACATTTTTCACGCAAAATCAAAATTATAGATAATGACACCAAAAAACTGTTACATAATCATCAAGAAAAATACTGGTACAATTTTTAATACACTTAAAGTTTAGCTCATGATGTTCCGATCGGTCAACTAGTTTGTTTTACGATTTATTATTTTTTTGTTACTGTTTTACGGAAATAGATACAGATCATCCACATTATAGTAAGCTGTTATAATTTGTTATTGAAACTGTATTATTCAATCAAAAAAAGGCTGCCCATATGTCGTGTTTCACGACATATGGGTAGCCCCCTTTTCTTCTTGAAGTATAATTATGTATCCAATAATAAGTTGGTGTAGATTACCGTACCGACAGACGCTTTCCATGAGTATGGGTATCATCTATTTCACTCGCATCTTGCCGAATCTTCCCTTACGTACTGTTCTCGCTAGATAATAAAAGCTTCGACAACATGGCATCGCACATAGAAACAATTAGAAATATGAGTTTGCCTAGCTTTCTCTTTTTCTCTATTAAGTTACAAAAGAACCACCAAAGCTTTATTACTTTGATGGTTCTTCCAATTAAAATGTTTTTGGTACAGCCTCTCTAGCTCGGATTTAATTTTTGTTGTCATAGGTAACATTTATATCTGCTACATCATAATATTCTTTCTTTAGTTGGTTATAATCAGAAGTGTAGGTGTTAAAAGTTTCATTTGCTTCAATCACAACTTGATAACTTTCATTTATCTTATCAATATGGGCTGTTAACGTTTCCTGATCCATCTCATCCTTTTGTAACATCTCATACAGTTCTCTTTCTAAATTCAATGAGTTAATATAAGCTTCGTAGAGTATTCCATATGCATCATACCGTTCCATCATCACTTCATACATATTTTCTGCTTTATCTTTTACTGTTTCATCATCAATTTCATTAATTAATGATTCTGCCTTTTCAAACTCAACACGTGATTCATCAATGCTATTTTTTTCGATCTCAATCTTATCTGCTCTCTCATCAATAACAGTAGTCGCCTCAACGGACAATTCTTTAATTGTGTCAAAATCATCCATGCCTAATTCAATGATCTTTTCATAAATCTCTTGTTCTTTCTTTTCCAGATTATTGATGGCGGTTTGTTGATCTTCAAAGCCCTTTTCAAGACTTACAGCCTCTTCCAAATGATTATATATTTGTGTATCAACAGACTCTCCGCATGCTGTTAACACAAAAAAAGTACTCATTATAAGTGGAAATATAATTTTCTTTAACGTCATGCAGCATCTTCTCCTCTTCATAGCTGTTCAAATTAATTAAATATGTTTCATAATTAGTTCAAGTATAACATAAATAGGACTAGTAACGAATAAAAATTTATTAGCTTGTTTAATGCAAATCTATGATTTACTTAGATGGTTTATGATAAACTTATGAATTGATACACATACAGGAATTCATATTGAAAAAGTTTGGAGTGACAAGAAATGATAATGATGGACGACATTGTACGAGAAGGCCACCCATCACTAAGAGAAGTTGCAGGTGAAGTACTACTTCCACCATCAGAGGAGGAATTAGAACTCTTAAATGATATGCTAACTTATCTAAAAAATAGTCAAGATGAAAAAGTCTGTTCAAAATATAACTTACGTCCTGGCGTAGGTTTAGCAGCACCTCAACTAGGCGTATCGAAACGGATGGTTGCTTTACATTTTGAAGATCTCAACGGGAAATTATACAGTTACGGATTACTCAACCCTAAAATAGTAAGTCATTCTGTAGAGAAAGCTTATTTAACTGCTGGTGAAGGGTGTCTTTCCGTTGATCGTAATGTAGAAGGTTATGTACCACGCTATGCAAGAATCACAGTAACAGCAACTGATTTAGATGGTAATAAATTAAAATTACGTTTAAGAGATTATGCTGCTATTGTTTTTCAGCATGAGGTAGACCACTTAAACGGAATTATGTTCTATGATCACATAAACGATGATAACCCCTATGCAATTCCAGAAAATGCTAAAGCTATTGAATAAAAACAACAGCTATCCTTCAGCTGTTGTTTTTTTATCTAGTAACTTCATTATTAGCGAATGTATAAGAAATGAATGTAGGTAAAAAATATACATACAAGTAATATATTATAGTTAGTTTTTACATGTCATTAAAAACCAGTTAAAAAAAAGTTTTTTCATATAAGAGGGATTTTTATTCCAATATTTCTAAAATCGTACTATACTATAGTTAAGAGGGATTGGATCGGTAGAACGTTTTTCGCTTTTCTTGAATTCGCTGAAAGGAGTTGTAGTCCAAAATGTTAAAACGCCTAAAAGAAAAGCTAAAAAAACGCTGGAAGGATTTTTTAGGCCAAGGACGTGTACCCACAACTTATAAAGACTAAGTGATTCAAAATGGTGGTGCAGCTGTTTGAAGCTGCACCAATATTATCTACCGCTTACGAGAAACATTCTAGAATAACTACCAATTCGGAATGAACCAATCACAATATAATTGTGGGATCTATGTATATTTAATAGAAAGTTACGGGAAAATTGTTTAAGATAATCATGTATTATGGAGCGGAACTAAAAATGATACAAACATAGTTACGTTATAGCAAATAATGCATAACCTTTTTTAAGTAATGCCAAAAACATAATACATATCAGATTGTTTTACGATTAAAATGGATGGTATTATAAAGAAATAAACATAACTAAGGAGAGATGAAATGATTTACAAAGTACTATATCAAGAATCATCGTACGAAGTTCCAGTACGTGAACGCACAAAAAGCCTTTATATTGAGGCAGGATCTAAAAAAGCAGTTAGAAGAAATTTGAGTGATCGCAATTATAACATTGAGTTTATTCAGGAGCTTAATGAATCACATTTAGATTATGAAAAACAAGACGAAAATTTTACGACGGAGAATGTATAGACTATGAAATTTGTAAAAAATGATCAAGCAGCTGTCTTTGCCCTAGGCGGACTAGGAGAAATAGGTAAAAACACATATGGTGTACAGTTCCAAGATGAGATAATTTTAATTGATGCGGGAATAAAATTCCCTGAAGATGAACTACTTGGAATAGATTATGTAATTCCTGATTACACCTATCTCGTGCAAAATCAAGAAAAAATTAAAGGCTTAATTGTTACACATGGTCATGAAGACCATATTGGCGGTATCCCGTATCTTCTACGCGAAATAAATGTACCAATTTACGCAGGTAAACTTGCGATTGGATTAATTAGAAATAAATTAGAAGAACATGGACTATTAAGAAATGCAAAATTAAATACCATTCAAGAAGATGATGTAATAAAATTCCGTAAAACATCTGTTAGCTTTTACCGTACGACACATAGTATTCCAGATTCTTATGGTGTTGTTGTGAAGACACCTCCAGGAAATATTGTTCATACAGGAGATTTCAAGTTTGACTTTACTCCGATTGGTGAACCAGCTAATTTGGCTAAAATGGCTGAAATAGGTAAAGAAGGCGTATTATGTTTACTTTCTGATAGTACAAACAGTGAGATACCCGGCTTTACAATGTCTGAAAAAGTAGTTGAAGGAAACATCAATGATATTTTTGGTCGTGTAGACGGCAGACTTATTTTTGCAACCTTCGCTTCTAATATTTACCGATTACAGCAAGTGGTAGGTGCTGCAGTAAAACATAACCGTAAAATCGCTGTATTTGGTCGTAGTATGGAATCAGCGATTAAATTAGGACAAGAATTAGGGTACATTCAAGCTCCTAAAGATACATTTATTGAAGCAAATCAAATAAATCGCCTTCCAGCGAATGAAGTAACCATTCTTTGTACAGGATCTCAAGGTGAGCCGATGGCTGCACTTTCACGAATTGCCAATGGTACACATAGACAAATTCAAATTATACCTGGTGATACGGTTGTATTTTCATCCTCTCCAATCCCTGGAAATACAATTAGTGTTAGCCGGACAATCAATAAGCTCTACCGTGCAGGTGCAGATGTCATTCACGGTAAATTAAGTGATATCCATACATCTGGTCATGGTAGTCAAGAAGAACAAAAACTGATGTTAAGACTGATGAATCCAAAATATTTCATGCCTATACACGGTGAATACCGAATGTTAAAAGAACATACAAAATTAGGTGAACTTTGTGGTGTACCATTAGACAATACTTTTGTTATGGATAATGGTGATGTATTAGCTCTCGGTAAAGATAATGCAACCGTTGCAGGTAAAATACCATCTGGATCTATCTATGTTGATGGTAGTGGTATCGGTGATATCGGAAATATTGTTCTTAGAGATCGTAGAATTCTATCTGAAGAAGGATTAGTTATAGTCGTAGTCAGCATCAATATGAAGGAATTTAAAGTTGCTGCAGGACCAGATATAATTTCTCGTGGATTTGTCTACATGCGGGAATCAGAGGACTTAATAAATGAAGCTCAAAAATTAGTAGCATCCCACCTAAATAAAGTTATGGAAAGAAAAACAACGCAATGGTCCGAAATTAAGAATGAGATTATCGATACGATCGCTCCATTCTTATACGAAAAGACAAAGCGTAGACCGATGATATTACCAATCATTATGGAAATATAAAATAAAAAATAAGGGGGGACGTTTTGAAAATCATTCAAAACGTCCCCCCTTCTCATTAATAATATTTAGTCATCATCAATAACTAATTGCTTTTCAAAACGGGAAATGTCTTTATCCGCACCGATAACGATGAGTACATCATCTTCTCTCATTATTTCATCCGCTGCTGGCGACACATTAATTTCTTTACCTTGCTTAATAGCAACAACGTTACACCCATATCTCGCACGTATATCTAGGTCAACGAGTGTACGACCAATGATTTTTTGACCAGCCTTAACTTCTACAATACTGTGATCATCCGATAGTTCCAGATAGTCTAGAATATTATTCGAGATAATACTATGAGCAATTCGTTTACCCATATCTCGCTCTGGGTGCACAACATGGTCCGCACCAATTTTATTCAATATTTTTTCATGATAATCATTTTGCGCCTTGACAGTAATTCTTCTTATCCCCAAGTCATGAAGAATAACTGTAGTTAAAATACTTGCTTGAATATTATCTCCTATCGCAACAATGACATGGTCAATATTTTTAATGCCTAAATCTTTTAAAGTTGCCTCATCTGTTGAATCAGCAATTACAGCGTGAGATGCTATATTTTTAAATTCATGCACTTTATCATCATCACTATCGATTGCTAATACTTCCATCCCTTCCCTACTCAATTCACGACAAATACTTCCACCAAATCTTCCTAATCCTATTACTGCAAATTCTCTCTTCATACTATTTCCTCCATACATATCATACTTTGTTTATGTACTTAATAGTAAATTTTCAATCCTTGGTGTTCTTATACCATAGAATATAACGATTAATACTTTATTACTGTATCAAGAAAGATAAAAAGAAGCAATCTCTTTTATTGAGATTGCTTCTCTTGTTACATAGCATCTAACATTTGAAATTGTGATTTTACTAATTGATAATACTCACCTTTCAGATCCATCAGCTCTTCATGATTTCCATTTTCCAATATTTTTCCGTTTTCCAATACAAAGATATTGTCCGACTCTCGAATAGTCGATAAACGGTGAGCAATAATAATTGCTGTTCGACCATTTAATAGTTTGCGTAAAGCCTTTTGTATTTTCACTTCCGTTTCTGTATCAATACTCGCTGTTGCTTCATCTAGAATAATAATACTTGGATTTGCTAATAAAGCACGTGCAAAGGACAGTAATTGTCTCTCTCCAGCAGATAGTATATTACCTCTTTCTTCGACCTCGGTTTGATAGCCATTTGCTAAGCGTTCAATAAACTCGTTCGCTCCAACGACTTTAGCTGCATCGATAACTTCCTCATCCGATGCATCTGGACGACCAAATCGTATGTTTTCCATAATAGTCCCTGAGAAAATAAACGTATCCTGTAATACGACACTGATATGTTGACGTAAACTACTTAATTTAACATTTCTTAAATTATGGCCATCTATTTTAACCTCACCTATTGTAGGGTCATAAAAACGGCTAATTAAATTGGCAATGGTAGATTTCCCACTACCCGTATGACCTACTAGTGCAATTGTTTCTCCAGCTTTCATTTCCAGTGATATTTCATGCAAAGCAATTCGTTCACTATCATAGGAGAATTGTACTTTGTCAAATTCAATATGCCCCTTCATTTCTCCAAATTCATAAGCATGGTCTATCTCCTCAACATTTGGCTGTTCATCTAGATATTCGAAAATACGCTCTGATGAAGCCATTGCCATTAATAGTTGGTTATATACCTGGCCTAATCTTGATATTGGATCCCAGAACATTCCTAAGAAAAAGGCGAATGATACAAATGTACCCAGCGTAATTCCCCCATCATCTAGCCCTAATATGATTAGATGAGCCCCATAGGTGATTAATACTACGGTTCCAACTGCATTACTCATTTCAACAAATGGACGGAACATGGCACTTTTCTTTGATGCATTTCTCCAGCTTTTGAAGTTTTCTGTATTCACACCATTAAAGAATTCCGTGTTTTCTTTTTCTTGTGAGAAAGATTGGGTAATTCGAATCCCTTGAATACTTTCATTCAAATGAGAGTTCATTCGTGATTGTTGAATACGAACATCCTGCCATGAACGACGAATATTTCGTCGAAGCTTGGTTGAAATATAAAACATTAAAGGCAACACAATCATGACAGCTAATGCTAGCTTAGGACTTAGTGTTACTAAGATAATAATAATACCTAATAAAGTTGCAATATCCATTAATAAATTGATTATCCCATTTGTGAACAACTCTTGTAAGGAGTTCGTATCATTCATGATTCTTACTAAGATGGATCCTGCCGATCTATTATCAAAGAAACGATGTGATAATCGTTGTACATGAGTAAATAAATGCTGACGCAAATCATAAATGACGTTCTGTCCTAATAAATTCACCCATTTGATTCGATAGACATTACCAATATAATTGATTAAATAGAGAACTCCTATTCCAATCACTAAATATGTTAGTAATGTCGGATCTTCATTTTCGATGGCAACATCAATAGCAACCTTACCAATAAGTATTGGTACAGTTAGTCGAACTGCTGTAGAAACAATCATAGCAATGATTGCCCCTAGCAAATAGGTTTTTGTATATGGTTTTAAATAAGTAAGTAAACGCCATATTTGCTGCCAGTTAAAAGGCTTTTCAATGGCTTGATCGATCGTGTAATGAAATCGTTTCAAATGACGATCTTTTTGCTCTTGTGTTGTAGCATCTGACATCATTTCTCCCCCCTTCTTAAACCGTTGACGTATTCATGATTGCATCTCTGTCCTGATATTGAATATCATAAATACGTTGATACTGACCATTATTCTGTACTAATTCATCATGTGTTCCACGCTCTACGATTTTACCATCTTCTAATACCAATATTTCATCGGCATGCTTTAATGAAGAAATTCGATGTGCAATGATAAATGAAGTTCTACCCTTCATTACTTCTTTCAACGCTTTTTGGATTTTAAATTCTGTTTCCATATCTACAGCAGAAGTTGCATCATCTAACACAAGGATACTAGGATTGATACAAATAGCACGAGCAATCGCAATACGCTGTTTTTGCCCACCAGAAAGTCCCATTCCTCTTTCACCTAATAAGGTGTCATAACCTTTAGGCATCTCCATAATAAAATCATGTGCTTGTGCTCGTTTTGCTGCATCGATAATCTGGTCCTCTGTCACATTTGGATTACCATAGGCAATGTTTTCACGGATCGTTGTTGAGAATAAGAACGATTCTTGTAGAACAAACCCAATATATTTACGTAAAGTTTTGATCTTGTAATCAGAAACTGGTCGACCATCCACTAGCACTTCCCCAGTTTCAGGTTCATAAAATCGTGTAATTAGCTGCGTAATACTCGTCTTCCCGGATCCAGTAGAACCAATTAAGCCAATTACCTTACCTGATGGTGCATCAAAATTTATATTCTTTAATGCTTCGTCATCATCTTTTACATATGTCAACGTAACATCTTTAAAAGTCACATGACCTTTAATTGGTGTGTCCATTGCATTGTCTTTTTCAACTATGTCTTCTTTTCCTTCCAAGATTTCAAGTAATCTTTCACCTGATGCCTTTGCTTGAGAAAACTGGTTAACTACAAAACCGAGGTTCATTAGTGGTCCCATAATATACCAAACTAAACTAAAGAATGCTATCAATGCTCCAGGTTGAAGTTGACCTGAAATTACTAAATACCCGCCAAATGCAAGTAGTGCCACCGCACAAAAATTACCGATAAACTCCATAAGTGGAAAGTATTTCGCCCAGATGTTCGATGTTTTGATAAAGTTTTGACGATAGTCATCATTACTACCAGAAAACCTTCCAATCTCAAAATCTTCCCTAGACAATGATTTTACCGTCTGCATGCCACTTATATTTTCTTGTACCCTCGTATTTAACCTACCAAAAGATTTACGAATACTACGGAATGCAGGGTGTACACGCTTATCAAAACGCAATACTACAAGTACTAAAAATGGCATAGCTGCCATTGTAACTAATGTAAGTGGGACAGAGTAGTAAAACATGACACTCAAGCTTAGTACAATCAATAAAGTAATACGAATTAATTCAGCAAATCCAGCAGATAGAAAGAATCGAAAACCTTCGACATCAGCTGTTAAGCGGGACATAATATCCCCTGTTTTCGCGTTATCGTAATACTTAAAAGATAATACTTGAAGTTTTTTGTATAGGGAATCTCTAACATGATATACCGTTTTAATCCCAAATAGGTCCCCCAAGTATTGATGTTGATACGTTGATATCCCCTTTATTAACATAAGTACTAGAAATCCAATTGCGATGTAAGGAATTAAGGAATACCTCTCCTTTGCCACTACTTCATCAATTGTTAACTGTAATATGACCGGATACACAACCGTTATAGCCGTTACAAAAAACAAGAAAAATAAAGATATGAAAAAATACTTTCTGTGCGGCCAATAAAATCGCTTTAGTTTTTTAAATGTATCCAAATTAGCCCCTCCCTCGTGAAGTTATTTATATCCGTAATAACTAATATAACGGTTGCCGAAATAAATTGCCATATATTTTGCTCAAATTTTTTAAAATTTTTTTATTTACTTTTAAATTAGGATGAATTTAATATCTAGGACATGTTTACCCATAAAAAAATAACCTTAGCTGACGCCAAGGTTATCCTAACTATATTATTTATCTGTTTTTCCTAAGACGCGGTTTACTCGCTTGCGTAGCATTTTCATACCACCGCCGCCGGCTTGGAAATGTCGTAACTTACCTTCTTCGTCAAACACATAATATGCAGGAACGTATTGATTTTCGAAAGCATCTGTCAACTTATGTGCATTATCAACAAATAAAGGTTGTGTAATATCATGTTCTTCTGCAACCTGTTTTACTTGGTCTAAGTCCAAATCTTTTTCCGAACGAGGCATATGAACAGCAATTACGTTTAGTTCCTCTTTATACTCATCACGGAATTCGTTAACATTCGGCATCGCTTCCTTACAAAGACCACAGCTAACAGACCAAAAATGAATTAGTGTTGGTTTACCACCTAATAAATCAGCTTTCATAATAGGTTTACTATTATACCAAGTTGTTGCACCTTCCAATTCAGGCATCTGAGCTCTTAACCTCATGTATTTGTTCCTCCCTATATTATATCAAAAAGAAGCTGACCAAAAAAAGTTAAAAATGTATATTACAAATGGTCAGCTTCTGTATCATATTCAAGTTCTTTTAAAAAATTTCCAGAAACTTATAATGTTTCTTGACCTGGTTTCCAGTTTGCAGGGCATAGTCCACCAGTTTGTAATGCTTGCAGTACACGTAGTGTTTCATCAACATCACGGCCAATATTATTATGGAATACTGTTTGATATTGAAGTTCACCTTCAGGGTTAATGATAAATAACCCGCGTAATGCAATACCTTCATCCTCAAGTAGAACACCATAGTCTTTTGACACAACATGATTTGTATCTGCTGCAAGTGGATAAGCTAGATCACCTAACCCATTATCATCACGGGATGTATTAATCCATGCTTTATGCGTATGAATTGTGTCTGTTGACACACCAATAACTTCTGCATCTAGATCTTCAAATTCATCATAACGATCTGACATAGCCGTAATTTCAGTCGGACATACGAAAGTAAAATCCATTGGATAGAAGAAAAGAACTGTCCATTTGTCTTCCTTCATAATGTTTTCTAAACTTACTTTACCAAACTCTTTATTTGGCATAACTGCTTCCATTTCAAATCGTGGTGCTTGTTTTCCTACCATTCTTTCTGCCATATGTAATCACTCCAAAAACTAATATATTTTTACACCAACAAAAATTTTATGTGATTTTCTTAACAAAGTCAATTAAATTGATTCTCATTTAGTATTTATTACTTTTATCGTCATAAATCAGTATAACCATACAAAAATTTTCTAAACTTTTTATTTATTCATCAAAATAAGGCTTTCTCTTTAAAAAGAAAAAGCCTTATTTCTATTAACTTAATTTATTATTTACCATTTGGCAAACCTGCTCAGCATTCTGACCGTCTGCACTTATTACAGGACCTGCAATGCTTGTATCTGCCATCCCCATTACATCCTTGTCCTGTCCAGAAATCACACAACAATCACAGTGTGCAGTATCTCCTTCAGAACGTAGATCAATAACTTCATGACCCATTTCCATTAATGCTTCTTTCACATCAGTTAGTGTACCTTCTACTCCAATACGTGCCATTATATCACTCCTCTAGCTATGCAAATTTTCATAGTTAGTTTTACCAAGAAGAAGTAATATATTCATCAATTCTTTATGACTTAGATAACGCACCTATCGTTGAAACCACAGCATTTATACCGACTACCAATGATTCCTCCTTAGGTTGTAACTGATTATTATGTAGGCCAAATGGTGAATCCACCCCCAGCCAAAACATAAACCCGGGAATATCCTTTAACATATAACCAAAATCTTCACCTGTCATAGCTTTATTAGCCTCGTGAAAAGTAATTCCTGCAATTTTCATAGCATTTTTAAACAAATGAACATATGCATCATGATTATAGACTTGATAATAATTCGCACCATAATCAACGGTAATGGTACAATCAAAATTAATTTCAAATCCTCGAACAATGGACTCTAGTTTTTCTTTTATGATATCTATTGTTTCAGGGCGAAGCGTTCGAATAGTTCCTTCCAAACGCGCAGTCTCAGCAATTGCATTCTGAACATGACCACTTTCCATTTTCCCAATAGTTAGTACAGCGCTGTCTAAAGGATCGATACCTCTAGAAATTATTTCCTGGATTTGTGAGATGAAACTCCCGGCCGCAACAGACATATCCTTCGTTAAATGAGGATAAGCAGCATGGCCACCCTTTCCAACAAAATCTAGAAATAACTCACTCGTGTTAGCAAATAATAGTCCAGGCTTACTAGAAACCGTTCCAACCGGAAGTTCTGGTGCGATGTGTAGGGCAAAAATACAATCAGGTTTCCACCTTTTAAATTCTTCCGACGACATCATTGGTAAAGCCCCACCAGGTCCTTCTTCAGCTGGTTGAAATAGAATTACAACGTCATCTTGGATCGGATGCTCAATAATATGTTGCAATGCTCCTAAAGCAATTGTCATATGGAAATCATGCCCACAAGCATGCATACGACCTTCGTGTGTAGAACAAAAAGTATAATTTGTTTTTTCTGTGATTGGCAGACCATCCATATCACAACGATAACCGATTACTTTCGATGGATTTTTTCCAGAAACTTTGACTAAGACTCCTGTTCTCCATTTCGCTACTTCTACCCGTTCTGTAGCCATATCTTGAATTTTTTCCAGTACGTATGCTTGTGTTTTCACTTCTTGAAATCCTAATTCAGGAATTTGATGTAAATCTCGCCTTATTTGCTGTAAAGTTTCAAATTTCATGATATTCTCCTATTTAATTGTCTAGCTTACGTAGCTCATGCTTAATTTCCGTTTTCGATTTTGTTCCCTCATCAATTTCCTTTAATACTTTTGCAGGTGTACCAGCAACTAGCGTGTTAGGAGCAACATCTTTCGTCACAATTGCTCCAGCTGCAACGATAGCACCTTTCCCAATGGTTACTCCCTCTAGAACTACTACATTTGCACCAATGACAACATCATCTTCCACAATAACCGGTTTTGCTGAAGGGGGCTCAATAACACCAGCTAGTACTGTCCCTGCTCCAACATGACAATTCTTCCCGACAGTAGCTCTTCCTCCAAGTACAGCGTTCATATCGATCATCGTTCCCTCACCTATTGCAGCTCCAATATTAATCATTGCTCCCATCATGATAACAACACCATCACCAATATCAACCTGGTCACGAATAACAGCACCTGGCTCAATTCGGGCATTAATTCCTTTTAGATCTAGTAGAGGAATTGCCGAGTTACGACGGTCATTTTCTATTACATAATCTGTAATTTTATCTTTGTTATGCTCTAAAAATTCAGAAACAACTTTCCACTCCCCAAAAAGGACACCACTTTGTTGCTCTATGAAAGCTTGGATGTCATTATATGTTAACGAATTTAGGTCTACCCCTTTTATGTATACCTTAACAGGTGTGCTCTTCTTACTATTAGAGATAAAATTAATAATTTCATTTGCATCCATCATCTTCATGACTAATTCCTCCTAGTTATATATTCTTTTTTACTTTAGCAAACACTTATTAGACAAGCAACAACTGTGCGTGTTTTTTTAAAAATAAAGTCTCCTCTCTAAACGAATAATTTATTCCATGAATGAATCTTCATTAGTAATTGATGTAAAATGCGGAATAACTGCAATGTGAAAATTAGTTATTTTTTCTCTTCACCCATTCTGACTTTCATTAATGTTATGAACGTCTGTTTGACATATTATTCTATTCATTCGGGCTTTCATTAATGTTATGAACGACCGATTGGCACTTTATTCTCCTCATTCGGGCTTTCATCACTGCTATGAACGACCGGATGGCATTTTATTCTCCTCATCCGGGCTTTCATCACTGCTATGAACGACCGGATGGCATTTTATTTTCTCCATTCGGGCTTTCATTACTGCTATGAACGACCGTTTGGCGCTTTATTCTGAAGCGAGCCATCTTTTTACGTTATGGCACAGTTTATAAAAAATATGCGAAAAGAGACAATAAAAATAGCCCTTGCTTCATTACAAGGACCTTTTAATACTATGTTATTATTTTCATTGGTACTTTGTCGTATAAAGATCTCGTCTTACATGCTTTAATATGGCTCTCCGAGTTAAGATACCATCAAAATATCCTTCTTCATCTTCCACACAGACGAACGGATAATCAATTACAGCTTTTAATCCATCTAACATACTGTCTTTTCTAGATAAACGCGGGATATCTGTATGCATCACTTCCTGTACACGCATATCTGCCAAACGTTCCATTTCAAATCGTTCTAGGCCAAGAATTTGATTCAAAATTATCGTCTTTCCAATTGTTCCTACTAATTTATACGATGAATCTAAAACAGGTACTGCGGAATACCCTGATTTTACTAAAACTAATAATGCATGCTCTAAAGGATTATTTACTTGAACATGGGCAACTTTCTCAGATGGAATCATCAAATCTTCTACAGTAATTGTTGTTAATTCCTTATCTTCTAGAATGCTCATAACAAAACGCTCCTTTTATTTTATATCGTCAAACTACGTACCCTTCAAAAAGGAGTTTTTTACGCTCTAACCATAGTTTACCATACTTTTGAATGGAGAAAAAATTGTAAGTAGTTTTGTAAAAGATATTTGAAATTATGTAACACATTATGTAATATGAACATATGATCATATAACCATAGGAGTTGATTAATGTGACTTATAAGCCACTTCATGAAGATATTATAAATAATGTTTCGCAAACATTTAAAGCGTTGGCAGATCCAACTAGGGTTAAAATATTACACCTTTTGTTTCATGAAGAACGATCCGTAAATGAAATCTCAAAACAGTTAAACATGCAACAGTCTACCATTTCCCATCAACTGAAATACTTAAAACAACTACGATTAGTAAAAAATCGACGTGAGAAAACAATGTATTATTACTCTCCAGACGATTATCATGTCATGAATTTATTAGAGCAAACGATTGACCATGTGAAGCATAGCGACCAGGAGGTGGAATAATGGGACATCATCATGACCATAATCATACCCATCATCATACAAACAATAAGAGAGTGTTATTTTGGAGTTTTATTGCTATCTTCACCTTTATGATTGTTGAAGTGATTGGAGGTTTTTTAACGAATAGTCTCGCATTGCTATCGGATGCCGGGCATATGCTAAGTGATGCAGCTGCTTTAGGTTTAAGTTTGTTAGCATTCAAAATTGGAGAACGGAAAGCTAACAACAGCAAAACCTATGGATACAAGCGATTCGAAATCATTGCTGCATTTATTAACGGAGTCACATTAATTGCAATTTCTATATATATATTTTATGAAGCAATGCACCGTTTTGTTACGCCTCCAAATGTTAGTGCGAATATGATGTTTATTGCGATCATCGGACTACTAGTTAACATTGGCGTGTTCCTATTATTAATGCGTGGGGGTTCTTCAGAGAATCTAAACGTGAGAAGTGCTCTACTTCATGTATTAGGCGATTTATTAGGCTCTATAGGCGCAATAATTGCTGGGGTATTAATATTTGCTTTTGGTTGGTATATAGCTGACCCAATAGCAAGTGTAATTGTTGCAATCCTCATTATTATTTCTGGTTTTCGTATTACGAGAGAAACAATCCATGTATTAATGGAAGGAAAACCAAAGCACCTTGATATAAATAACGTCAAAAAGGCATTACTAACATTGGACGGTGTCAAGAATGTTCATGATCTACATGTTTGGTCTATAACTTCAGAGGTTCCGATGATGAGTTGTCATATCGTGGTCGAAGATCAGGTCAATCGTGATGAACTCTTACACAAAGCCAATCGTCTCATTCTCCAAAAATTCCATATTACGCACTGCACAATACAACTCGAAGGGGAAAGTTCGCAACTTCATACAGAATGTGACTCTTGTGATTAATATGTATGATAGCTTTTTTTCGTAACATACTAATTATGTAAAATGAAGAGAATTGGAGATATCATTCGTGAAGGTCTATACATTTTCGAAACAGGAAGAGATTGTACATGCGGTTATACATGGTATCGGAGCTATTTTTAGCATAGTTGCAGTAGTACTCCTTATCATCTACGCTTCACCTGATGGGGATTTATGGCAAATTGTATCTGTTACTATTTTTGGTTCTACAATGCTACTCATGTATCTTTCTTCGACAATCGTTCATAGCTTACCAGAAGGAAAATGGAAGGGTTTATTCCTAATCTTTGATCATGCTTGCATTTATCTTTTCATAGCAGGAACATATACCCCTTTCTTGCTCGTTCATTTACGTGGTAAACATGGCTGGATATTGCTATGTACTGTTTGGGGAATTGCCTTAATTGGAATTGTATTTAAAATATTTTTCGCGAAAAAATTTATCGTACTTTCAACAATAGGATATATACTTATGGGCTGGCTCATTATTATTGCCTGGAACCCACTTACTAATATGATACATGAAACCGGCATTACATTATTAGTATTAGGCGGGGTTTGCTATACGATAGGAACTATCTTTTATCTGTGGCGAGCCTTTCGTTTCCATCATGCAGTTTGGCATTTGTTTGTATTAGCTGGTTCATCGTTTCACTTTTTTTCTATATTTTATTTTGTCATATAAAGAAGCGTGCTATCCTTAGGGATAGCACGCTTGTGATTAGAAAGGAAATTTATTTAGCCATTGTCCCCCATCCATAGTCACCACTTCACCATTAATATAAGTTGCTTTATCTGATAATAAAAAGTATGCTAGTTCTGCAATTTCTTCGGGCTGCCCTAAACGTTGAAGAGGCACAGATTGAATGGTTCGTTTCGCTGCCTTTTCTGATTCAAACAATTTATCAGCACCACCAGTACGTTCAATTGGACCAGGTGCAATTGCGTTTACACGAATACCATATTTTGTTCCCCATTCAACAGCTAGTGTTCTTGTCATATTTAATACGCCCGCTTTGGCGGCGGAAGAATGAATAACTCCTGCACCAGCATTCCAAGCATATGTAGCAACCATATTTAAAATGGTCCCCTTTACTTCTTTCTCAATCCAGTATTTCCCTACCGCACTACTACAATAAAAGGTACCATTTAAAACGATATCAATGACTGAATTCCAACCATTCACAGTTAAATCCTCTGCAGCACAAATGAAATTCCCCGCTGCATTATTTACTAAATGATCAATGCGTCCAAAATGTTCGTCTGTTGCCCTCACTAAACGTTCTACATCATCAGGTTTCCTTACATCCATTGGAAATATGAAGAACTCCCCTGTTGCCGTTTCTTCTAACTCTTTCTCTACCTCCATTAATGTATCCGCTTTTCTCCCGGTTAGTACAACATTTGCTCCTTCGTCAGCAAATTTTTTTGCCATATATTTCCCCATACCACTTGAACTACCAGTAACAATTACTGTCTTACCTTGCATATACAACTGCCCCCTTCTATAGATACTTACTTTTCATAATATTGTTTATTGCATTTATAGTCAAAAGTAAGACATATTAATCTGAACTATTTATTTATATTAATCTCGCTCCTATTCATGCTATAATTTTAGTAATGAATGATGCAAGAAAGGTTGGCAATATGAATAGACGTTCTTTTCTCAAAAAAATATTAGGAAGCACTTTGGCTGTTATAGGGCTAGGTGGCGGGACTTATTATTATGCAAGGGACATTGAGCCTAAGTCTCTTAAAATTCATAAAGAAGAAATCATCTCAAGTGCTATCCCCAGCACTTTTAATAACTTTAAAATTATCCAAATAACCGATACGCACATTGGTTTTCAATATACACTAGAACAATTTGCCGATTTAGTACAAAAAATAAATAAAATGAATCCAGATATAATTGTATTCACTGGAGATTTAGTAGATGAACCGAATAAATATAAATGGAATAATAGGATTACTGATTTACTACATTCTTTACACGCTCGATATGGTAAATTTTGGGTGTACGGCAATCATGATCATGGTGGTTATGGTACAGATATTGTAAAGAATGTGATGGATCAAGCTAATTTTCATTTATTGAAAAACAATCATAAACTTATTGAATTAAATAATGATCGGATAGTAATGGCAGGAATTGATGATGTAATGCTTGGTACCCCTGACTTAAATAAGACGCTACAAAAGGTTAATCCAGATCTATTTACTATACTCTTGGCTCATGAGCCGGATTTTGCTGATTTAGCAAAAGAGTACCCTATTGATGTGCAATTATCAGGACATAGCCATGGTGGACAAGTGCGCCTTCCATTAATAGGACATCTTTACACTCCGGCTTATGCTGAAAAATATGTTGAAGGTACCTATAAAATTGATTCTAGTAACCTAACATTATATGTAAGCAGGGGAATTGGAACAACAAGGGTGCCTTACCGATTTTTATGTAAACCAGAAATACATGAATTCACCTTGAAAAATGAATAATGTTCAACTCCTAATAATTGTACTAATTTATTCATCGTATTCTTCCTATAAACATGCTACACTATTACCGAAACTATAATGGAGGAAATACATATGATTAACAGATTTATTTTAGCAACGACAACTATTTTTCTCTTTTTGATTGTTAGCGGATGTGGTGAGAAGTTTGAACCAGCATTCTCTTATGAAATTGATGACTTTACTTTTACTAATCAAGATGGTGAAGAAGTTAGTAAAAGTGATTTTGAGGGAAAAATATGGATTGCTGATTTCATTTTTACTTCCTGTGATGAAGAATGTCCACAAATGACGTACAACAAACAAAAAGTTGAACGTGCTTTACAAGAGGAAGGAATCGACGATATAGAATTTGTATCGTTTAGTGTCGATCCTGAGAAAGATTCGCCTGAAGTATTGAAGGAATATGGAGAGGTACGTGGAATTACATTTGATCACTGGACCTTTTTAACTGGATATGAATTTGAAACAATTGAACAGTTCGCAAGGGATTCGTTTAAAACACAAGCCGATCAATTAACGGATACCGATATCGTACATGGTATTAGTTTTTTTCTCGTTTCCCCAGAAGGAAAGGCTGTAAAAAAATATAACGGATATTTATTACAGGAAGAACAAATAGATGAAATTGTCAATGACATTGAAAGTATGAGATAAAGGAGCATCGTGAATGCTCCTTTTTTCATGAGAAAAAATCTATCACATAATCAAAAGTTTGCACCTATTGTTCTTGAAAGTGGACAAGCTTTCGGTTAGTATAGAGTCAAGTAAAAAACTGATGGAAAGGAGGTAAATATCGTGCACAATAAACAGGATATCCCACTAATTGACTTAGCAAAAGCAATTTATACGATAAATAGGCATGCCAAGACGGCTCCCGAACCAGCTCATTTATATTTCATTAAGAAAGAATCCATTAAACGTCTTCTAGAAGAAAAACGAGCAGAAAAAATTGGTCTTCACTTTTCTGATCACCCTAAATTCAGTAATCAACACTCAACGTTACTTGTCAAGGTAGATCAATATTACTTTCATATTCCTCCAGCCAAGGAAGACTTCAAGGAACTAGAGCATTTAGGTTCTCTCGATCAGAACTATCGCAACCCTCAAACTAAAATGTCTTTATCCCAGGCGAAGCGAATCATCTATCAGTATATAAATTGGCAACCTAAAAAAACACGCTCAAAACCAAAAGAATACACTTCTTCCTATTTTACACCCTCATCTTTAGGGAAAATGGAATGGCCACCCAAAAAAACCTTTCGTTAACACCAAACAATCTGGTATTGGAAGATGAAAGGACTGCTTCTCCTCTATTCAAAAAAAAGCGTACGACTGTGCGCTTTTTTTATGCACGCTTGTTTGTAAATTGTTTAAATACATGGATGATGAGCAAGGTTCCTCCAAATACAGCTAATGACTGCAGAGCAAATTTGAATAGTTGGAACGTTAGTAATTGGATTTCTCCTATTAATAATACTACTGCAAAAAATATTACAATGAATACGAGACTACTTATGAAATAGCTAAGTAATCTTGTAGAATGTAATGCAATAAGAAAAGATATAATTGGACGCACTAGGAAATAACTCCCTACTATCCCCAATATAATGAGAATCGAAAAAAATATTTCTTCTGTTAAACCCAATGATCTTATATGTGCCATTTTTATGATAAATACATTTGTATACACTGGTACTAACATCTTCCTTTCATAAACTTTACTTTCATCATAAACTTTTTGACAGAAATTTATACATTAATCAAATCTTTTAATATTTTGGTATAATGTGTGTTATTGTTTTTTTAGAAAGGTAGTGAAGTACATTGAATAAAGCTTTTCTATTTATTATAGTAGGTGCTGCTCTTTGGGGCACTATTGGATGGTATGTAAAAAATTTATATGCTTTCGGCTTTACACCGATGGAGGTAGTAACGCTTAGATCTTGGACTTCTACGATTCTATTAATAGGTTATTTACTAATTGTATCACCAAAAAAACTAAAGCTTACAACCCTTTCAGATATTAAATATTTTTTAGGTACAGGTATTTTAAGTATTATCTTTTTTAATTATTGTATGTTTACCGCAATAGAACTTTCGACTATTCCTGTTGCAACTGCACTTTTATATACTGCTCCAGCTTTTGTTACCATATTATCTTTCGTTTTATTTAAAGAGCAGTTAACAAAAGTAAAGATAACGTCTTTATTGATTACATTAATTGGAACGTGTTTTGTAGTTGGACTTATTCCTTTAAATTTAGATGCACTTCAATTAGGTAGTATTTTATTTGGACTTGGTTCTGGTATTGGATATGCTTTATATAGTATTTTTAGTAAATTTGCACTAAAAAAATACACGAGCTTATCTGTTACTACATTCACTTTTTTAGTTGCGTCTATCATACTCATTCCCTTCTTTCCATATCATGAAAAATTATCTTTGCTTACCGATCCTATCGTATTGTTATATGCTTTTGGTTTAGGATTTTTACCAACAGCCTTTGCATATATTATTTATACATATGGACTACAGCAAACCGAGGCCTCTAAAGCATCTATATTAACTACTATTGAACCCGTAGTAGCAACACTCATCGGGATTTTTATTTTTCATGAGCCGTTTACCTATATGCAAATGATCGGAATGACTTGTATCATTAGCGCTGTGATCTTAATTCAATTATCCAAAAAAACTGAAAGCACACAAGAACTCCAGTCAAGAAAGATTATTCATTAAGAGCTGGGCTATGGCAAAAATAGTACAGTCCATGTAAATTAAAATTTACCAAAAAAACAGGGAGGATCCACATCCCTCCTGCTATTATTTCCATTTTTGTTCTTATAATATGTTATGATTAACTATGGGAAATTATTTTTCATCATATAATCACGATTATATATTCATGAATATGTATTAACGCGTATATGGAGGATCACGAAATGAAACATCTATTAAATCAACAAGTACAGCATATTGAGATATCAGGAATCAGAAAATTTTTTAATATGGTTTCAGATGAAACAGATATTATTTCTTTAACAATTGGGCAACCTGATTTTTATACACCTGAACATATAAAGCGTGCTGCAAATAATGCACTTATAGAAAATCGGACAAGCTATACACCAAACCCAGGGATTTTAGCGCTTAGACAGGCTATTTCAACTTACTATGAAGCGAATTATCATGTAAGCTATGATCCAGCATCAGAAATAATAGTTACTACCGGTGCATCACAAGCTATAGATATTACATGTCGAACCATTCTTAATCCTGGTGATGAAGTAATATTGCCCGGACCCATATATCCAGGATATGAGCCATTAATTACGCTAGCAGGTGCTAAGTCAATTTATGTTGATACTACGCAGGATAACTTTAAATTAACCAAATCAAAATTAGAAGAAAAGATCACAGAGAAAACAAAATGTGTTGTTTTACCGTATCCTTCCAACCCAACTGGAGCATCATTTTCTAAAAGCGAGTTGCAGGATATTGTCTCAGTTTTAAAAGATAAAGATATCTTTATCCTCGCAGATGAAATATACAGTGAACTCGTATACGATCACAATCACACCTCCATTGCATCATTCGATGAAGTAAAAGAAAAAACAATCATTGTAAATGGGCTATCGAAATCACATGCTATGACAGGCTTTCGAATCGGTTATACACTTGCTCCAAAATGGCTATCACAACACATGATAAAAGTGCACCAATATAACGTTTCCTGTGCTTCTTCCATCAGTCAATATGCAGCACTTGAAGCACTTGTAAATGGGAAGCGGGACACAGTCGAGATGCGTGAAGCATATAAACAGAGACGGGATTACGTATACGAAAGATTGGTAAAAATAGGACTAACTGTTAACAAACCAGAGGGTGCATTTTATTTTTTACCAAAGTTTCCAATTGATAAGATGAACTCATTTGAACTTGGCTTAGAACTTGTACGAAAAGGGAAAGTCGCTTTAGTACCGGGAAGTAGTTTTTCTCGTTTAGGGGAAGGATATATGAGGCTTTCTTATGCTTATGATTTAACCACTTTAAGAAAAGGATTAGACAGAATTGAAGACTTTTTACATACCGAAACGTTAAGCTAATACAATAGTTGGGGTCAATACACAATAATAATTTCCAATCTGTGACTACCCCTCCTATTACGCTATTCTCTGTTTGAAGTTTACTCTTTCATTTTCATTTCGTTATATATATTCAACAATCGATCTAATTCTTGGCTTAAAGCTATCGATTCTAAACTGGTAATTCCTTTCGATAGTGCAACATCTGTCATTTGGAGACGTAACATTTCAATTTGCTTTAGGAGCTTGTCAGTATCATACATATTTTTGCTAATGTAAACCTCCTTTAATTTATTTATATTACTTTAGCATAGTTCATAGATTATGAACATAATTAACATATTATTTATTTATCTAATTGATTCACCCTTTATTTTTAAAGAATTATGCAATTTCAGTAAAGTTGGTATAATAATATCATACAGATAAATAGAATGAAAAGAACGCTTATAAATTGCTGTGTTAATAAAGAAAGGAATGTCTTTTTTGACAAAAGTAAAAAAGAAAAACGAGTGGATCGAATGGATAAAAGCTATTATTATTGCTATTATACTTGCTTTTATTATAAGAAACTTTTTGTTTGCTACATCTATCGTTGAAGGTGATAGTATGGATCCTACCTTGGAAAATGGCGAGCGAGTTATCTTTAATAAGATTGTTTATTTTATTGGCGAACCCGCACGAGGAGACATCATTATCATTCAACGTCCGCAAAAAAATTATGTAAAAAGAGTGATAGGATTACCTGGAGAGACTATTGAAATTAAGGATCATAAATTGTTTATTAACGATGAGCAATATGAGCAAACATTCATAACTGAAGAAGCGATAAACCATACGGGTAATTTCGGTCCAATTGAAATACCAGAAGATAGTTATTTTGTTATGGGTGACCACCGAGCGATCAGTAAAGATAGCAGAAATGGTCTAGGTTTTATTACAGAAGATGAAATAATTGGAAGATCTGAATTAGTTATCTTTCCTTTCTCTGAGATGGAAAGAACAAGATAAACAGCTGTGTTTAGAAGGTCCAAACATTCCGTTAAAAGTTTGGACCTTTTTTCATTTCTATTTTTCATTATCAAATATGCAAAAACCTATATTTAATACTAAAATCCCAAAACAAATTATACCAAAAACTTCCCAAATATCCATTTGAGAGTGCACCTCCTTGACTTACTTTATGTAGATTATAAAAGAATATTCAGGGACAGCTAACCCATTATAAAGTGAAACTTCATTCAGTGTGGGGTTTTTCTTCATCCCCACTGCCCGTTACATGCGAGAATAGCATTCTAATCTGTCCTATACTATCATACCAAGATTCCCCACCTAAATAAAGGAAAATATGATAAAATAGAGTGAAACGTATTTAGTTATGATATATTAATCTAGCAATCATTTATATTTACTATAAAGTAGGTGATCAAATGCTATATTGTCCATATTGTGGATCTGGCATTAAAGAAGAGGAATCATATTGTATTTCATGTGGCAAAAAACTTCCCGGTGATATAGATGACCGATTAGAACATAGAAAGAGATTTAATAGACTTTGGTTTATACCTATTGCCTCAGTTATTATATTTGTAGTTGGTATCAGTATTTTTTACTTATTCTTGCAAAACCAGTCCTCTTTGGCGAAAGATTATTATGAACAGGGAGAAAAAAAATTAGTAGATGAAGATTTCGAGGAAGCAAAAGAATTATTTAACTATGCTATTAAACATAAAAGTAATTTTACACAAGCTATAAATGCGCTTAATTTTGTGGATCAAGCCAAAGCTGTTAAGACTGCAATTCAAAATGCCAATGACGAAGTAGATGATGAAAACTTTCAAGATGCGCTTTCACTTTTGAACAGTGCGGAAAGTACATTAAAAAATTATAATGGATCCGCAGTTATCAACTTAGTTGATGAATTAGTCTTCTATCGAAATGAAATTAAAATAGAACAAGTAAGAAGCATACTTGAACAGAATCCAACAATTGATGAATTGAAAACATTGCTCTGGGAAGCAGACGCTTTAAAACAAAATGACGCTGAACTAATCGTCGAAAATATTCGTAATCAAATTATTGATTTTACGTTCTCAAAAGCAAGCGAACAATTATCCAATAAGCAATTTACAGATGCTCAAACTATTGTGGAAGACGGACTTAAATATGCCCCAGATTCTGTAAAGCTTGGAAGCTTAAAAACAACCATTGAAAAGGAAAAAATATCATTTGAAGTGACACAGCAGCAACGTATTGAACAAGCTATCAATGCCGAAGCAGAGGAAAGAGAGAGCAATGAAAACGATGCAATTGAATTAGTTTCAGTAGAAATAGAAAATGACCAACAAGGTAATATCGTTGTTAAAGGAGAAGTAAAAAGTATTGCAACAGACCCTGTTAACTCCGTATTGATTGACTACTCCCTTCTTAAAAGCGAAGAAACAGAGTTCTTATCAAACGAAGTATATGTTTTTCCAGACACGCTATATCCCGAAGAAACAGGTGAATTTGAATTTACACATTATGATATAAATGAAAAAAATTTAGATGAGATTGATATAAATGTTAATACAATAACTTGGTATCTAGATTATTAATGGAGTGATTTATCCATGCGACACAAGCGATATCCACCTATTCTTCTAACAATATTGATTGGATTAATAGGAATAACAATATCTATATATATGTATATTAACTGGGACAAACAAGAACTTTCCGTGAGTAATCCAATTATTAGTAAAGTGGAATTAGATTCTCAACCGCAAAACCTAAAGAATATAATTTATCAAACGGAAAAACACGTTGTCCAAATTGAAGCACAAAATGAGTATAGTACCTTAACTGGCTCTGGATTTCTTTATAATAATAAAGGTGATATTATTACAAATGCACATGTCATTGAGGATGCTGAAGTTATTTATGTGCGTACAGCGAACGCAAGAATCTATCCTGCAGCAGTTATCGGTGTTGGACAAGATACCGACATCGCAGTTGTTCGTGTACCACAACTTGCAGGTGAAAACGGCCTTCCGGTTGAAACGAAAAACGAAACAGAAATTGGAGATGAAGTTATTGCACTAGGTAGTCCGCACGGGTTCCAAAACACGGTAACGCTAGGCATTATATCAGGAACAGAACGGAACTTTTCCGTTGACGGATATAATTATTCCAATGCATTTCAAATTTCAGCACAAATAACACAGGGAAATAGTGGCGGACCTCTGCTGAATAGAGAAACTGGAAAGGTTATTGGTATTAATTCTGTCGGTACGAAAGACGGTACAATTGGATTTAGTATTCCAGTCATCGATGTTTTTTCACAGATCGAAAAGTGGTCCAATGAAGCGCAAAATGATCAATTGCATTTTGCAAGTACGGAAGATATGATTAACACACTTGATACAGAACAATTCAAAGAAGACGCTAAATATGTAGTGGAATATTTTTTGGATAGTATATTAATTAGAGATTATGTAAATGCCTATGCACTACTAGGTGATTCCATGCAAGCTTCTACATCCTATTCCAATTTTAGAGAAGGGTATATTCAAATTGTTGATTTGGAGTATGAAAACATTTCTAGTGAACCGATAGAAAATAAACAAATAAACACAACTGCGGAAGTGTCTATTAAAAAGAAGTTACCGGATGAGGAAGAACTAGTTGAAGAAAATAAAACATATCATTTTACAATTGGATATGAAAATGACCAATTGAAAATAATTAATATTACTTATGACGAATAATGAAAAGAGGTTTCGATCATGATGATCGAGACCTCTTTCATTTATACAGTAAAAAATTTCGTTAACTGTGTTGCTGGTAATGGTTTACTGAAATAAAACCCTTGCATTTCATCACATCGTTCTTGAGATAAAAACGCAAATTGTTCCATTGTTTCCACTCCTTCTGCTATTACTTTCATATTCAAAGAATGTGACATATGGATAATAGATTTAACAATTGCTTTATTTTCCTGTTGTTCATTATTCAAAAACATCTTATCTATTTTCAACTTTGTAATTGGGAATAGACTTAAATATTTAAACGAAGAATATCCAGTTCCAAAATCATCAATAGACACAAGTACTCCTAAGTCTCTTAGGTCTTTTAATGTTTTTAAGATATAATTCTCGTTTGACATCGCCATACTTTCGGTGATTTCCAGTTCTAAGTAATATGGGGAAAGTCCTGTGTCATTAAGAATGTCTTTTACCTTATCGACTAAGCTTCTTTGGTGAAATTGTTTGGCCGATAAATTCACACTGACCGTTATCGGATCATATCCTTGGTTTTGCCACGCCTTATTTTGCTTACACGCTTCATGCAACACCCAGTCACCAATTTCAATAATTAATCCGGTTTTCTCTGCGAGTGGGATAAACTCAGATGGTGAAATATAGCCTTTTTGAGGATGATTCCACCTTAGCAAAGCTTCCAATCCAACTACTTTTCCAGTACTAAAACTTTTTTGAGGCTGATAATGTAATTCGAATTGCCCCTCTCTTAACGCCTTTCTTAACTCTGTCTCCAAAGTAAGGCGCATTCGAAAGTTTTCCGATATGGATGAATCGAATAAATTATAATTATTTCGATGTTTCTCTTTTATGACGTACATGGCAGAGTCTGCATGTTTAATTAAGTCATTTGCATTTGATCCATTTTCTGGATATACACTTATTCCTATGCTTACAGAAGTATAAATTTCATACTCATCTATTTTAATTGGCTTCTCAAATTCAGCTATAAGTTTTTCTGCCAGTTCTACTGCTTCTTCTTTTGTCGAAGCATCTCGCTTTAATATTAAGAATTCATCCCCACTCATTCGAGCAATAAATGTATTCGTTTCTAAAAATGACTTCAATCGATTTCCACATGCCTGTAGTAATTGATCACCAAATGCGTATCCTAGAGTGTCATTTATCTCCTTAAAGTAATCCAAATCAATAAAATATACAGCCAAGATTTCTCCACTTTTTCTTGCTTCAGAAACAGCTTCTTTCAATACCTTATAGAAAAAGTTTCTATTGGGCAAATCGGTTAGCTGGTCATAATAGGCCATGTATTCAATCTGATTTTCATTCACTACTTTGTCTGTAATATCCTTAACACTCGCAACACGAATAATGGAACCTTCATTATTATAGGGGTAATAAATTACTTCAAGATAAAATTTCGTTCCATCTTTTTTAATACCAGTTAATTCATAAGGGTTTTCTAGATTACAACAATTTTCCTCTATCATTGATTTACCTTTACGATGAATTAACTTGTAAATTTCTATACCTTTTATTTCATCTATACTGTAACCGAACATATTAGCAAAAATCGGATCACAATCTAAAATAGTATTCTCACCATACATGACAATACCTTCCATTCCAGCAAAAGAGTTTTCATTGATATATTGCTTGATTTCTTCTGCTTTATCTTGAATAGATAATGGATGTAATAGTAAACAATAAACACGTTCAGCTACTTGGATGGACTTCACTTCAAGTAATCTTCCTTTTTGATTTTTCTGCTCCATTAATAAATGAACTTCATTGGAATCGGTCAATAAATCAAAGTCAAGGTAGCTGAAAATAGATTGCTCTTGAATGTTAATGTTAGCGTTATTCAAGATTCTTTCAGCATTACTATTAGCTTCAATTATCTGTCCATCATCTTGAACAAAAAGGACGGCTTCCTTTAAGGAGTATAATATTTGGTTATGCATAGGTAGAACTGTTTTACCTTTTGTCATAGATCTTATCTCCTAACTGTATAAGTAAAATCACCCAATAATGATTCTTTCTTTCGGATAACGGAATTTACCATTATGTTTATTATTTTTAAACATAAGTAGAAAAGTAATGATCCCCACTCTACCAATAAACATTAAAATCATTAGGAAAATTTTACTAAAAGTAGTTAAATCCCCGGTTATACCTAATGATAACCCGACTGTCCCAAAGGCTGACGTTACTTCAAATAAAATTTCCGTAAATGTAAAAGGTTCTACAATGGATATAAGCAATAATGATATAAATGCGGTCATGATGGCCATAAGTGTTACGGTTACAGCTTTCATTAAATCCTGCTCATATACTTCTCGTCTAAAAATACGTATACTGTTACCACCTCTTGCATACGTAATGATAAATATGACAACTAAGGCAAATGTGGTCGTTCGAATACCCCCACCAGCACTGCTAGGTGACGCCCCGATAAACATCAAAAACGACATAAAAAGATGATTCTGCTCTGATAATTGACTTACATCCATTGTTGATAAACCACCACTTCTAGTCGTTACCGATTGAAAAAGTGCATAAAATAATGCTTCATGCCACGATTTACCTGCAAAAAAGTTCCCCATATCTAATAAGTATATAAATAAGGTCCCAATTACAATCAAAAACAAAAATGTAGTAGTAGTTAATTTGGTAAATAAGCTAAAACGCATAAACTTTCGCTTGTCATACTTAGAGAATAGAAACTCTTTTACCTCTATTAATACTGGAAAACCAATTGCACCGAAAACAATCAACAAGATATGTACAAATTGAACAAAATAATCATTCCTAAATGGCATCAAAGAAGCACCAGTTATATCAAAACCGCCGTTTGTAATAGCACTAATTGTACTAAAAAAGCCATTTAAATATGCTTCCCCCACAGTAGGAAAATACTGCAAATAATATGTACCTAAAATCAAAAAGGCAACAAACTCAATAGATAATAACACAAGAAAAATTTGTTTTATTAACCGGACCATACCTTCGAATGTTGTTTGGTTCTGATCCGTCATAATTAAACGGCGTTCTTTTAAACCAATTTTCTTTCCGAGAATAATCCAAATAAATGTACCCATTGCCATTACACCAACTGCACCAATTTGCATGATGGTGGCTAAAATAATAATACCTGTTGTACTAAGTGAATCAGCAATGGTAATAGTACTCAATCCAGTAACACTTAACGCACTAATCGCTGTAAATATAGTATCTATAAAATCTATATGCACGCCATCCTGTTTAGCTACTGGTAATGATAAGAGCGCAGTAGAAATAACTGCTGCAAGAAAATAGAAAAGGAATATCATTCGAACTGGAGACAAATTTTGAATCCAACGAAAAAATGAATTGGATGATAACATGAAAATGCTCCTTAATGGCCAACTTATTTCTTTTATCGGCTAGATTGATTATTATTATAGCAGTTCTATGAGATAAATTCCTCTATTTTCGACAAAATTACTTAATCCATATACAATTAATGTAGCAGACTATAGCCCAATATGTAAATATTAAAAATTTTCATGAGTTTTTAACCTGATGTTTATTCCTAGGAGGTTTCGCATGGAACTAACTGCAGAACTTGGTTCAAAAATAATTAATGAGGCAAGAAAGTTAATTAATGAAAACATCATTATTGTAAATACTCAAGCAATAATTATTGCAAGTACAGACGCTTCTCGCATCGGACAATTTCATGAAGGTGCAGAAAAAACGATAGAAACAAATTCGGTAATTGTGCTTACTCGTGAGCATCAAAAAACGATGCAAGGAATTAAGCCTGGCATAAATTTACCGATTACAATTAATCAAAAAGTAATCGGTGTGATCGGAATTACTGGAAACCCGACGGAAATAACACCTTTTGCTTCATTAATGAAAAAAATGACTGAATTACTAATTCGTGAGAGTATGTATATACAAGAATCTGAATGGGAATCAAGAGCATTAGAGGTATTGTTCCTTGATTGGATCCAGTTAGATTCTTTACCTCCTGATTTCTTAAGTAGAGCCGAAGTATTAGGAATTAAACATACTTCTCCATTACGATGTTCTTTATTATATATTCATGATAACCCTGAATCTCATCAAATTAATGATCTAAAAAGGTGGTTAGATCTAACTTTGGATAGTACATTAATTCGGTGGGGAAATAATAGACTACTATTACTTACTGAAGAAAAAGATCAAAGTAAATCTAAATTATATTTACATTCACAATTAACATCCTTTCAAACGTACGCACGTACACATTTACATGTTAAAACATCCATAGGAATAGGTTCAACCGTTGATTCTAATGTGATCAAATCTTCCTATCAAAATGCCGTAAAAGCATTGCGAGTAGCTATGAATTCGCAAGCAATTATTTTTTATGAAGATTTATTGTTGGAAATTTGTTTGGATGATGTAGATCACCATTTAAAGAAAGAATTTATCAACCGTATCATTTCTCCAATACAAGAGGAGGACCAACTACTACACACATTAAAAGTATTCTTGGAAAATAATTTACACTTAAAAAATACAGCCAAAGAATTACATATTCATATTAATACACTTCATTATCGATTAAAAAGAATTGAAAAGTTAACAAATTTAAATCCTAAAGCAACCTATTCCATCGCCTCTTTTTACTCTGCACTATATTATTTGGATGAAAAAACAAAATAATCCAGTTTTTTCATCCTTTTTTTGTGTAATCATCTATATAATTTCTTCTCTTTTTTTTATAAAATAAATTAAAAAATGAATAGGAGTTGGGTTATGCTTAGTGAAGAATTAATCCAAGAACTACGGTCAATTGTAAGTCATGAAAATTTGGATATTAATAAAGCAAGTTTACTAGTCTATTCCTATGATGCAACTCCTCAATTTCAATCCATGCCAGACGCTGTTGTATCACCAAGGAATACCAATGAAGTGTCCCAAGTTGTAAGGTTTTGCAATAAACACCATATCCCTGTTGTTCCTAGAGGGTCTGGAACAAACTTAAGTGCTGGTACTACACCTGTTGAAGGTGGGGTTGTTCTCTTATTTAAACATATGGATCAAATTCTCGATTTAGATGAAGAAAACTTAACAGTTACAACACAACCAGGAATCATAACGAAAGACCTTATCGATGTTGTAGAATCAAGGGGATTGTTTTATCCGCCAGATCCGAGTTCCATGAAAATATCTCAGATTGGTGGAAATATTAATGAAAACTCTGGTGGACTAAGAGGATTAAAGTATGGAGTAACGCGTGATTATGTACTAGGATTAGAAATTGTGTTACCGAACGGAGAAATTATTCGTACGGGAGGTAAACTTGCAAAAGATGTGGCAGGTTATGATTTAACTAGATTATTTGTAGGTTCAGAGGGAACGCTTGGAATCGTCACAGAGGCTACCCTGAAATTAATACCTAAACCTGAAACGAAAAAAACGATATTAGCTTTATATCAAGATCTAGATGCTGCTGCTAAATCCGTTTCTGCTATAATAGCTAATCGAATCGTTCCAGCTACACTTGAATTTTTAGATCAACCTACATTACAAGTTGTTGAGGATTTTGCTCAAATTGGATTACCAACAGAAGTAAAAGCTGTGCTTTTGATTGAACAGGACGGACCCCCATCCGTTGTAGCAAAGGATATGGATGAAATTGCAAAGATCTGCCGTGAACATAAAGCAGTAGAAGTTTCTGTTGCTAAAACAGAAGAAGAAGCTGAAGCACTGACAACTGCTAGGAGAGCAGCACTTTCTGCCTTAGCTCGATTAAAGCCAACAACTATTTTGGAGGATGCTACTGTTCCAAGATCAGAAATTGCAAAAATGGTTAAAGCAATAGATGAAATAGCAAAGAAATATGATGTAACCATTTGTACATTTGGTCATGCAGGAGATGGGAACCTACATCCTACTTGTTTAACGGACGTGCGAAATAAGGCAGAAATTGTACGGGTCGAGAAAGCCTTCGAAGAAATTTTCAAATATGCAATAGAACTTGGTGGTACTATTACAGGTGAACATGGTGTAGGTGCTATGAAATCAGACTATTTGCACCTTAAAGTCGGTAAAGCAGGAATCGAAGCAATGCAGCAGATTAAGACTGCGTTGGATCCAAATAACATAATGAACCCTGGTAAGATTTTTGCCAAATCAGAACGTAAAAGAGTGGTCGTTACCAAATGATGAGTACAAGAGAAAAACACAATATCCAAGAAGCTTTTAAAACAAAAATGGACTATGATGAATTACTGAATTGTATGAGGTGCGGTTTTTGCTTACCTAGTTGCCCAACTTATATCGAGTCAGGCAAAGATGAAGCACATTCTCCTCGAGGAAGGATTGCAATGATGAAGGCTGTTGTGGATGGAGATCTCGAGCCTGATGAAGATGTTAAGCGTTCATTAGACTTATGTTTAGGATGTAGAGCCTGTGAACCGGTGTGCCCTTCTGGAGTTAATTATGGCCGTTTATTAGAACAAGCCAGAGATATTATCTACCAAAATAAAAAACTTTCGTTTCCCGTAAAAGCAACGAGACACATCGTATTTGATCAACTTTTTCCCCACCATAATAGAATGGTTAATTTTACAAGTTTAGTAGGTTTTTATCAACGTTCTGGTCTACAAAAAGTAGCTAGAAGTTCAGGGATGATGAAACTTTTCCCAGAAACTTTACGAACAATGGAGAAAGTCTTACCATCTATACCAAAGAAAAAAGAAATGAAAAAGCGACCAAGTCACCTCCCCCCCTTTGCATCACAGAAGAAAAAAGTAGCTTTCTTTTCAGGATGTTTAATGGACACAATTTTTCTACCTACTAATGATGCTACAACCAAGTTACTTCAGTATGCTGGGTGTGAAATAGTGATTCCGGATACACAAGGATGCTGTGGTGCATTACATGGTCATAGCGGGGAACGAGATAAAGCAAAAGAAATGGCAAAAAAGAACATCCAAGCTTTTGAAGATGCAGGTGTAGATTATATTATTACAAATGCTGGAGGTTGTGGTGCATTTCTAGTTGATTATGGTCATTTATTAGAGGGTGAACCTGATTGGAAAGAACGAGCGGTAAACTTTGCTAACAAAATTAAAGACATTACAAGTGTATTAATCGAACTTGATTTTCATAAATTAGACCTTGAGTTAGATAAGCAAATTGTTACTTACCAAGATTCTTGCCATTTAAAAAATGGGCAAAAGACATTTATGGAGCCTCGTCAATTATTACAGTCGATTACGGGTGTAGATTATGTTGAGATGACGGATGCTGGAAGATGCTGTGGTTCAGCTGGTATTTATAATATTGTGGAATCAGAAATGTCCATGCAAATTCTCGATTATAAAATGGAACAAACGAAAAAAACAAAAGCTAAAACCATTGTAACAGCTAACCCAGGCTGTTTATTGCAAATGAAACTCGGAATTGAAAGAGAAGGACTAACTGAAAATATGAAAGCTGTTCATATTGTAGACCTATTATTAAGCGCCTATGAAAACGCTAATAATTAATAATCAAGTTAAAAAAAGGTTTCTAAAAGTATATTGCTTTTCTAAGTAATGATTAGTTTAGTAATGAGTAATTTATATAGACTGCGACATAACTTTTGCGTAGATTTACTTTCACAGTCTAATACAATAGTGCACTACAAAACCGCTCTGTCAGAATACTTCGCTTTCACTTACAGCACAAGTGCGACATCTGTTAAAGCTCCTTTAGGTCGCTTTTACAGTGTCTACTTTGCCGTGGGCACGGCCTCGGCCAGGGTACTTCTTGAATACGCTTCTTCGTTCCCTTGCGCCGAGGAAGCATGCTTCGGAGCGTAACTGGAAGACGCAGGCGCATCTCCGGGGTCTTCGGACACGTGCAGTTCCCACAGGACAAATGTTTTCGGTGGGCCGAGTAATCGCAGGCCCAAGGAAAGCTACGGCAGCATTGCATCGCACGAAGAAAATTGGTTTATATTTTCGAGGAGTCTTCGTTTTCTGCCTCCGCTGATGCTGATTTCTTGTTTAAAGAAAAGTGTTACTACTTCACTAGCGTAGGAAATACACGAAGACTCCTGCGGGAGAAAAGGCATCTGTGAGACCCCACAGTGCGTAGCACGAGGAGGCTCACCAGCCGCCCGCGGAAAGCGAAGTGTATTTCCGAAGCGGTGTTAGGAGCGTTATATTAATTTACAGTTTGTAATCAGAGAAATTTTTGATAGGTTACTTCGCATTTCACATCAATATTGCAATAAACGATGTCAAAGGAGCTTTAAATTAACTTCTTAAATGTAGTTAATAATTCTTCCCCTTGGTACCCTTTGTCAATTAAATCACTTAACATCTCTTCAATCTTACTCTTTTGCTTATCAACAATATTACCTAAAAACAGCACATTAATATGACCACCGATATCATTTATACCAATAATAGAAGTGATAAATGTAGCTGGTGCGTTATCTTCTTTTGTAATTACTACTTCTACCATTATCTCTTCATTGTTATTACTCAATTCCGTAAAAAAATCCTTATACGTAGCTTCTACATAAGCTTCAATTAACCAACGGTTTGCCTCATCTTCCCTATTGATAATAAGTCCATCATGCAGTGGCACTGGGTGCTTTACTATTTCATCAGCTACATTCTCGATGATTTGTAGTGATTGCAATTTGAATGTTTTCAAATAAAGACCCCCTATTTATTTGATATTATTATTTTCATTTTATCAAACTTCTTCTCTTTCATATAATGATATTCCTTTATTTGGGCAAGATAAAGTGAAATATTGATTCAATGGAAGGTTCTCCATCCCTCACTACATTTTAGGCGTGATAAATAAAAAAATATTAAATCACTTTACAAATTTCATCCAAAAAGGAGTGTACCCATTGATTACAGTAATTATTTTTATAGCTGCGATCATCTTATTGATTTTACTATTAATACTTAGTAACAGAGCTAAAGTGCATAATTCTCCTCAAGAATCTGACATCAATGAAGAATATATATCACATGGCACCCGAAAAAATATCGAAGATCCAAAAAAACTCTAAACCAAAACATCACCAAACGTGATGTTTTTTTCGCATAGTCCGCTTCCCCGCACTGTAATTAAGTGTATAATGAAATTACATTAATTTTTAGGAGGGATCAGGATGAAGAGAATAATCGTTCTATTATGGATGTGCTTACTCATTTCTGCTTGTGCAAAAGATGAACCCGCCCTTGTAAAAAAGGATACCCCACCTATAGATCCTAATACCACCCCAGAATTAATCAAACAAACAAACGACAAAGAAGATGTTGATGAATTCATTGAATTTCCTTTAAATGATGAGATAATCATGGTTAATTTAAGTCGTGTTCCCATATTACAACAATACTTACAAGTTGCATCAGATCGAGATAAAAAAATTGAAGAAATGACAATAGAAAGAGTTCATCAAAAAGATGAGAATAGTGTTTACTTGCTTGAATTCTCTTGTAATAATACATATTGTTCCTATTTATTATTAGATCAAAACAAAGAAAACACCGGTCACCTTGTTGCAGACCTTGCTACAATTACACAAACGAAATTATCGAATGATGGTAGTAAATTATTATTATTCTTTAAACGAGACTCTTCCCTTCCCCTTCCATTAGCAAATATTGTCGTCATGGACCTTGAGGAATGGAAGCCAATACAATTAATAAATTTAGATGAAAACGATGTAGATGTATTAAATTATAGATGGCCAATTCTTTCTGTAGACTGGCTGGATAACGAAACTATTTCAGTATCTATACCGAACATTGTAGAACCAACTAAAGAAATGATTGATGGTTGGCAAGGAGATCTCAAGCTAACGACAACTATTTTACTAAAAACACAACTTGAGTAGAAGGAGTATACATATGAACAAATTAATTGAAACTATACTTGATCACCGTTCCATCAGAAAATTTACAGATCAAAAAATAACCGAAGACCAAATTAAAATCATTGTTCAGGCAGCTCAACAGGCATCCACATCTAGTTATGTTATGGCATATTCTATCATTGGTGTAACGAATGAGACTATAAAAGAACAATTATGTGAAGTATCTGGCCAGCCCTATGTTAAAGATAACGGGCATCTCTTTGTTTTCTGTGCAGATCTAAATCGTATCCACAGATTAGCTTCTTCAGAAGTTAAAAAGTTACTTGAAAAAAGTATGGAAACAACAGAACAATTTATGGTTGCGATCATCGATACAGCTTTAGCAGCTCAAAATGCAACTCTTGCTGCGGAATCAATGGACTTAGGAGTTTGTTATCTCGGTAGTTTAAGGAATGATATCCATCGAGTAAATGACCTGTTAAAACTACCTGATTTCGTTATTCCATTATTTGGTTTAGCTATTGGTTATCCCGCTGAGAAACCTGAAAAAAAACCCCGTTTACCGATCGATGTTGTTTACCATGAAAATAACTACGAATTACAAGATGTAACTGAATCACTAAAAAAATTCGATGAAGAACTAAAAACATATTATCAAAATCGTTCCCATAACCAACGATCAGATACATGGACAAAACAAATGATGCGCAAATATAGTAAAGTACAACGGGCCGAAGTATCATCATTTGTTAAGAATAAAAATTTCAATAAAAGTTAAAATTAAGGTGTCCAATTCGGACATCTTTTTTCATCTAAATATACCAATAAAGGAAATATATAGTAAGTATAAATATCCCTAGTTAAAAGAATATAAAAGTGAGGGGTATTAAAGGAGGATCTACTAATGACCGTTTCATCTCAGGTAAAACAAACCATCGCTGGATTAAAAAGTGCACAAGCAAGCTTTGAACAATTTGCATTACAAACAGAAAATAAACAAGCAAAGCAAATGTATGAAAATGCAGCACAACAAACCCAAACTATCTTACAGAGCGTTGAACCAAGAGTCCAACAAATTGAACAAGAAGAACCACAATACAAAGGATTTTAGTTCGTACGATTACTTCACTAAAGTAGGGGTGGATGAGAAGTCCCCCCTATTCCATACCATGCATTAGAATTGGGTGAAAAATATGTCTAATCCAAAAAGAATGTTATTTATCGGAGTTGTACTATTTCTACTCGTTGGTTGTACAACTGATACAAACAACGGAACAAATGGTGACAAAAATACCGTCGAACTTACGAAGATATCTAATCTTAATAATGACATTGATCAACAACCAGCAAATAAGGCAAAAGATATTCTTAGCCAGAAAAAGAATGTAACTGCTGTAAAGGCTGTTAATACCTCAAAAAAACTGCTAATTACTATTGAGGTACCACACCATGAGAGGTTTCAATTAGCTTCCACAAGAAAAAAATTGAAGGATGAAATGAAGAAAAAATTCCCTAAAATGGAAGTGGAATTATCAACGGATCAAAAAATAATTCTAGAAGTTGAAAAACTAGAAAAGAAACTCCAAAAAGGCTCCATTAAAAAGAAAGATCTTGAAAAAAAAGTAAAAAAAATAATGGATCTTTCACAAGAACAAACATAATAAGAAAGAGTGAAATGAAATGGCAGATAAAAAAAAGAAAAACTTACCACCTTCAGCCCAACAATATCAATCATTTCAAAGTAAACGTGAAGTAAAACGACCTATTGTTAAAAACTGTGTTAAGGCTTTTTTCGTAGGTGGATTTATTTGTTTTATCGGCCAACTTATCTCCACATTTTATATACATTTTTTTAATTTTACGGAACAAACGGTTGGCAATCCTACCGTTGCAACATTAATATTTATAACGATGTTATTAACAGGATTTGGAATTTATGATCGGATAGGACAATTTTCTGGTGCAGGTTCAGCTGTTCCAGTAACTGGTTTTGGTAATGCGGTCATTTCTGCTGCAATTGAACATCGTACGGAGGGGTATGTTCTTGGTGTCGGTGGTAATATGTTTAAATTAGCAGGATCGGTTATATTATTTGGTGTATTTTCCGCATTTATCGTAGCGTTAATTAAAACCATCCTGATTCAATGGGGTGGATTATAATGTTAATGGGACATCGAACTTGGTTGTTTGGAAATAGTCCAGTTATTATTTCTACTGGTACTGTTGGTGGTCCATTTGAAGCAAACGGAAATATCCCAAATGATATCGATATCTTACATGAGGATATGTGGCTAAATCAAGATTCTTTTGAAAAAGCCCAACAAATGATGATGGAAGAAGCATGTCAACATGCAATCAAGAATAGTCAGATTGAAAAGGAACAGGTTTCCTTTTTTATTAGTGGCGATTTAATCAATCAAATTACACCAACAAGTTTTACAGCTAAAACATTAGGAGTACCCTATTTTGGTCTATTCAATGCTTGCGCCACATCCATGGAAAGTCTTGCACTTTCAGCGATGATAATAAATGGTAATGGAGCAAATTATATTCTGAGTGGAGCTTCTAGCCATAATGCAGCTACCGAAAAACAGTTTCGATACCCAACAGAATATGGTGGACAAAAACCACCGACAGCACAATGGACTGTTACAGGCGCAGGTTGTGTTCTCCTCGCTAAAGAAGGGACTGGACCAATGGTTACATCGGCAACTATTGGTAAAGTAGTTGATATGGGCATGACGGATCCATTTAATATGGGTGGTGCAATGGCCCCTGCTGCCGTAGATACTATCTCATCACATTTGCGAGAACGCGGTATTGATGCATCGTACTATGATTTAATTATTACCGGTGATTTGGGTCATATCGGGAGAGAAGTCTCCTTAGATCTATTTCATAAAAATGGTATTGAAATTGATGAAAATAAATATGTTGATTGTGGTCTAACCATCTATCGTGAAGGCCAACCCGTATTAGCTGGTGCAAGTGGTGCAGCATGCTCAGCTGTTGTAACCTATGGTCATTTTCTTAACAAAATGAAAAAGGGCGAATTAAACAGAATTTTAGTGGTTGCAACTGGTGCACTACATTCCCCACTAAGCATTTACCAGAAAGATCCCATTCCTTGTATTGCCCATGCAGTTTCAATCGAATCAGGAAGTGATACATTATGATATTTTTTTGGGCATTTGTCGTTGGTGGCATAATTTGTGTCATCGGACAAATTATGTTTGATGTTTTTAAATTATCACCAGGTCATACCCTAAGTATTTTAGTTGTAGCTGGTGCCATTTTAGACGGGCTTGGTTTATACGAGCCTTTAATTGATTTCGCTGGAGCTGGAGCAACTGTACCGATTACAAGCTTTGGTAATTCCTTAGTTCATGGTGCAATGGCTGAAGCTGAGAAACATGGACTGATTGGGGTTATAACAGGAATGTTTGAAGTCACAAGCTCTGGTATTTCAGCTGCGATTATTTTTGGAATGATCGGTGCGTTAATCTTTAAACCAAAGGGATAGTGTGGGAGAACGTTATCCAACACCCTCCCCTACTCCCTATTATTTGGAGGTATAATAGTATGACAGTAGGTTCCCAAGTGAAAGCTAGTTATTCCAGTTTGAAAAGTGTTGAAGCCAGTTTAGAAACACTTGCATTACAATCCAATGAAAAAGAAGCAGCAGAGGCTTTCAAAAAAGCGGAAGCGATTATTAAAGAAATCAAACAAGATCTAGATCAACAAGTAATATTTTTATCCCAAGAAGAACCACAATATAAACAATAGAAAGGATAATAGGTTATGCCAGACTGGATTCAGATCATAATCAGAGCATTTTCATTATTAATTATCCTATTTTTGCTGACTAAATGGTTAGGAACAAAACAATTATCTCAGTTAAATATATTTGAATATATTTCTGGTGTTGTTTTAGGTGGGATCGTAGCCATCCACGTGAGTACACTGGATAGTCCAATTTATTATGCCTTACTTGCTATGTTTATTTGGTTCATTATCCCATATATTGCGGAGCTCATTTCATTAAAAAGCAAATCCTTTCGTAACTTTATTCAAGGAAAAAGCACCGTTGTTATTCAAAACGGAAAAATCATGGAAGATAATTTAAAGAAAGAACATTATTCAACGGACGATTTACTCGAAAATCTAAGGGAGAAAAATTTATTTAAAGTTGCAGACGTCGAGTTTGCGCTTCTCGAACCAACTGGTAAATTAACAGTCCTCCCCAAAAAGGAAAATCAACCACTAACTGCAAAAGATTTGAATATCAAACTTGCACCTGAACGAGAACCACAAACCGTTATTATGGATGGAAAAGCATTACTGGAACCACTAGCAAACCTGTCCTTAAATACAAATTGGTTAGAAACTGAATTAGATAAATTAAACGTTAGTATTGAAAATGTTTTCCTCGGACAAGTTGACACACATGGACAGCTAACAGTCGATTTATATGATGATAAAATTGCTGTACCAAGTCCAACACAAAAGCCACTCCTTCTAGCAACAATGAAAAAGTGCCAGGCAGATTTAGAGCTTTTTGCATTAGCAACAGAAAATATAAATGTAAAGCAAATGTATGAAAAAAACAGTAAAAAACTCCAAGAAGCATTGCATATGGTTGATACCTACTTAAAGTGACATCCTCTTTTAAATAATAGTTGGGTGTTGCTTTTTCTTTACATCACACATAATATGGAAACTTCGTGGAAACGTAAGAGAAGAATAAAATGTTGGAGTTGTAGTACATGTTAAAAAAGTTATTTGAAAAATTATATAGCAATGTACCTAATGTTCCAGAGAAATCTTTCCCGGAGGATATTAAACGTAAGGAAATACACCTGGATGGAGATTTGGAACAAACATTAAAGACGTTTAAACAAATATATTCTTACCCAGACAATCATGATTTCATTATTCGAAATATACATATCAGTGGAATGAATAAAAAAGCTTCCCTCTTATATATTCGGACCATAACAGATTCATCATTAATCGATCAACATATTCTCCGTCCATTATTAATAAATAATTCTTCCGACAAGATTGAGGACATTGTTTCCATTCAATCCGTTGACACGAAAAAAATAATAAAAGATATTTTACCTGAAATTAACAAAGGAAGTGCTGCATTAATTATAGAGGATGAATCACAAGCTTATTTATTTGGTGTAACAAAATTTGAAGGTAGAAGCGTCGAGAAATCTGAAAATGAAACAACTGTAAAAGGACCTAAAGAAGCCTTTACTGAATTATCTAGCACGAACATATCGTTAATACGTAAAAAAATAAAAAATGAAAATTTAGTTGTCGAATCACTAACCATCTCAGAGCGCTCAAAAAATGATCTTTTTATTCTTTATGAAAAGGATTTAGCAAATGAAAAGCTTGTCACAAATATAAAAAAAAAAGTAAATGCGCTAGATCTAGATGCCATTCAAAACCTTAGTTTATTGGAACAATATATCGAAGAACGTAAAATATCCATTTTTCCAACTGTTTTAAATACAGAAAGACCAGATCGTGCTGCATCATTTATAGAAGATGGCTATATTGTGCTAATTATGGATAATTCACCAGCTTCTCTAGTCCTACCAGCAACGTTTTGGTCGTTTTATCATTCTTCTGAAGATCATTATTTGCGTTTTCCTTATGGTAATTTTACGAGACTATTGCGAGTCGTTGCCTTATTTATCACATTATTTACATCTGCTATCTATGTGGGTGTTGTAACCTATCATGCAGAAATGATACCTCCAGATTTATTACTAGCAATTGCGGCAACACGAGAAAGAGTTCCATTTCCTGCTGCAATTGAAGTAATCCTGATGGAGCTTGCCTTCGAACTAATTCGAGAGGCAGGATTACGGGTTCCCAATCCAATTGGACCTACCATTGGAATTGTTGGGGCACTTATTTTAGGTCAGGCTGCCGTTCAAGCTAATATTGTAAGCCCTATCGTCGTTATTGTAGTCGCATTAGGTGGTCTAAGTTCCTTTGCAGTAGGAGATATTAGTATGAATTTTGCGATTCGGTTAACTCGATTCTTATTCTTACTAGCTGCAACTTTATTCGGTATTTATGGCATGGCCGCATTATTTACTCTCGGTTTGTTTTATCTAATATCAATTAAATCGTTCGGTGTCCCATATTTGGCACCACTTACACCCAGATATGCTTCTTCTGGAGATACGATATTTAGAAGAGTATTACAACATGAAGTACTTCGACCAGGATATGTTAAACCAAAGGATATTAAGAAGAAATAAGGAGTTCGTCAATGGAACAGTCAAAAGGGAAAATCGGGATAAAAGAATTTATAGCTTTAACGGTGTTAATGACTGGAACAAAGCTAGCAGATGATACACCTGCAATATTATTTGAAAAGTTAATGAATGCAGGTTGGATGGCACCAATCATCATTGGTGTATTATTTATTATTCCTATAGCCCTTTTGATGAAAGTCATAACAAGCTACCAAAATAAAAGTTTAATCCATGTCATTGACCATTTATTTGGTAGATTCCTTGGCTTTTTCATTATATTTATTTTATGGGGAATCTCATATAGTGCACTTATTATTGATTCCGCCATTTACACAGATATAATTGGTACCATGTATTTCACGAGAACACCGACAATAGCTATTTATGGGCTATTAATGGCAGTCTGTGCCTATGGAGGAAAAAGAGGCTTCGAACAAATAGGATCCATATCATGGGCTGTCATTCCATATATTAAAGTTTCCATACTTATTGCTGCGGTTTTGTCTTTCCATCAAGGGCAAATGGATTTTCTATTCCCGATATTAGGACCCGGAGAATGGGCGATTATAAAAGAGAGTACGCTCAAGCTCTCCATTTTTGGTGATTTGCTTTTTATTTTTATTCTATTTCCGTTTATCAAAAGTGAAAAAGATTTCAGGAGGGGAGTATGGATTTCCTTACTAATCATTGTTATTGAGTTAACGCTTGCTATGTTAATGTATCTTTTTATGTTTGATTATCAATCAGTTATGATGCTAAATTATCCTTTCCATGAACAAATACGTACCATCCAATTGGGCTTTTTAACAAATATGGAAACTTTTTTCTTCCCTTTTTGGTTAGTTGCTTCCTTTGTAAGATTCTCCGTATATATATATATTAGCGCCATTTTATTTGGAAGATTATTCAAAATAAAGCACTTTGAATACGCTATTCCAGCTCTGGCAACATTAGTTGTATTTATCGGATTAATACCAGAAAGCCCTACACAATCTATCTTTGAATTAAGACAGACCCTTATTAATATGGCAACACCTTTATATTTCGTTTTACCAGGGCTGATTTGGATTGTAGCAAAGCTTAAAGGAGATCTAAAACATGACAAAGCTAAAAATTCCACTTAAAATGCTCTGTTTACTCGTTTTCCTCCTCGTATTAAGTGGTTGTTGGGATCTAAAAGAAGTTGAAAAAATGGCATATGTCGTTGCAATTGGTCTAGATAAAGATGAAGAAAATGAAAATCGAGTAAAGGTTACCTATTTAATTTCCAACCCTGAAGTGGGTTCGCTAGCCCAAGGTGGCGGAGGAGCTGGTGAAGAACCTCCTAGAGAAATTATCACCTTTCCCTCCAATGACTTTATCACATCTAAAAATTTAGCAAATACAGTAATTGCTAAGGAAATTACGTATGATTTATTAGATATACTCATTGTTTCTGAGGATTTTGCCAAAGACCCCAAATTTGTAAGGTGGGCCTATGATGCTACCAAGGAAATGGAAATCCGAAGAGATATTAAGCTATTAGTAACGAAGGAAAAAACAAGTTCATTTATGCTTTCTAATAAACCTTTACTTGAAACAAGACCACATGAATATTTTGAAATGTTATTCTATCGAGGAAAGCAGACTGGTATGGTGCCACAGTCTGATTTATTAACTTTTTTTCGTATAACGGAAGCAGATGCAGATTTATTTGCCGCTGCCTATGGGACTGCACAACAGACGAATGAATCTAACTTTCATAAAGACCCAGACGAAATTATAGCTGGAGATTTCCCATATAGTGGAGAAACGAATACTGCACAATATGCCGGATCTGCTTTATTTAAAGAAGGAAAAATGATCGATATTCTTACTCTTGAAGAAACGAGACTAATGTTTCTATTAAATCCCACCTTAAATCCAGCGGCTATTTTAACAAATTTACCTGATCCATTTCATGAAGATTATCAAATTGCCACTAGAATTACACCTAAAGGGAAGATTACATTTGATATGAATCTGAAAAAAGACAACCCTAGTATAGATTTGACTGTTCCCATTCAAATTGAAGTACTAACGAATCATAGTGGTACAAACGTTGCCAAAGACGATGAAAAGAGAGAGACTTTAAAGAAGTCATTTCAAGAAGCAATAACGAAAGAATTTGAAGACCTTATTAAAAAAACTCAGGATGAATTTAAAACAGAGCCTTTTGGTTGGTCGTTAATTGCTCGAAAAGAGTTTTCAACTATTCCCGAATGGACATCGTTTGACTGGATGAAAAGCTATCCGGACATTGAAATAAAAGTAACAACGGATGTTAGACTTGGAAAATTCGGTAGGCAGGGTGAAATGTTAAATGTAGAGGATGTGAAGGATTAACATGAATATAGCAATTTGGTTTGTTATCCTACTCGTTAATGTTTACACGCTTGGATTTTCAGTTACGTTATGGAAGGAAGATAGTAAAATTGGGTCCATCACTATGTTCCTAGTTGCTGTGGCAATTGTTATTTCACCATTTTTCTCTGTTCTAAGATAAAGCTAGACTCACTTGGAGCCTAGCTTTCTATTTTCAGTATCACTTTGCCAAACTGTTTATTCGCTTCCAGATAGTCAAATGCTTTTTGTGCCTCATCTAATGTATACGTACAGTCAATAACTGGATGTGTTTGATGTTTTTCCATATGCTTTAGCATCTCACGTAACTCCTCTTTACTTCCCATCGTCGATCCAAATAATTGATATTGTCCATAGAAGAAGCTTCGCAAATTAAATGTAATGGTATCCTCTGTTGTTGCACCAAAGGTAACCATACGCCCCCCTTTTTTCAAAACTTCTAAGGAACGATTAAATGTAGCTTCTCCAACACTTTCAATCACAAGATCGATTGTTTCATTTTTTAGTTCCTCTACCCAATCACTTTTTGTATCGATTGCCATATCTGCGCCAATATGTATTGCCTGCTCTCGTTTTTTTTCACTCCTAGATGTCACAATTACCTTTGCCCCAATATTTTTAGCAAACATAATTACATACGTTGCTACTCCACTTCCTGCGCCAGGAATAAAGACAGTATCCCCCGCTTTCACTTGTCCCTTTGTAAACAACGCACGATAACCTGTTAATGCGGGTAATGCTATTGCGGACGCCTCATCCCAAGACAAGTATGCTGGCTTTTTCTCCACCTGTTCTGCTGATATTACAATTTTCTCAGCAAATGTCCCATGGTCGGGCATACCTAAAATATCGAAACCTTCCGGTGGAGCATCACTTTTTTCATACCAGCGTAAGGATGGATTAATAATAACCTCATCTCCAATTTGAAAATTACCTACACCATCCCCTACTGCATCAATTACTCCCGCACCATCAGATCCTAAAATCAAAGGATCTGGATTATCACCACGTCGATTAGGAATATATAGATCACGTCGATTTAAACCAGCATAGCGAATTGAAACAACTACTTCATCCTTCTTAGCAATTGGCTCATCCATTATCTTAACCTTTAAATTTCCGTTTTCATGCACGAATGCTTTCATGTTTGTTTCATCTCCTCTACGAAGTGATTACTGAATTGATCTAATTGTTCCTCACTAGTTATATCATGTGGAAACAGTGGGATATAAATCAAATGTTGGTTGGAAAACGTTTCTTCAATCATTGTTATGTACTTTTTTTCGTGTTGTTTTCGTTTAAGAAAAAAACCCCCATCAGACTGTTCAGGTAACACTTTATTTATTAGTAATGATTTCACATGAAGATGGTATTTATCAAGTAAATTGATCGCTTTTTTTGTCTCTAGAATCGGTAATCTTTCTGGGTTTAACACAAAAATAAATCCTGTCGTACTCGGATTGAGTAAAATTTCACGCGCTTTTGAAAAACGTTCTTGCCTATTTCTTAAAACATCATAAATTGGATCTTCTATTGGTTCTCCATCATTCAGTAATTGGGTGTAGTTTTCATTTGTTTTCCTTCTTCGTTGTAATAGGCCCTCTATCCATACACCCATTAATTCAGGTAATGATAAAAGACGAATCGTGTGACCAGTCGGGGCCGTATCGAAAATCAATTTGTCAAAGTTACCACTTTCTTCAAGAATAATAGAAATTAGCTTATCAAATAATGCCGCTTCATCTGCCCCAGGAGATGCCTTGGCAGTATCTAATTGTCGATGAACCTCTTCCATCATATGTGAATGAACAACACCTTTAATATTTTCTTTTACACTTTTTATATAATTTGACGTTTCTACCTCAGGATCAATTTCTAGTGCAGACAGGTTCTCAGCAACTTTCTTTGTCATACCGCCTATTCTTTGTCCAAAAATATCACCTAGGTTATGTGCTGGGTCTGTGGAGATAAGTAATGTGTTTTCTCCTGATTTAGCTGCCCGCCAAGCAATAGCTGCGGCAGATGTAGATTTTCCAACTCCACCTTTTCCACCAACAAAAATATTCTTTTTCGCTAGTTCATCACGCATTGTTTTCACCTCTAGTTATAATCTCAAAACCTAGCAGCATCTGATACCAGTAAGTGGAGACTTTTCCATTCCCATACGGAGATGCCAATCATGAAATTTTTCAATCATATACGGATAAAGTTCAAGTGTATAATAATATACCGGATTTGGGATGCCAATCATCTCAGAGTATAGCAGTAATAAGAACAAGTCATCTTCATTACGAAGCTCTCTAGCAATCTCCTGGCGATGTGGCATGCTTAATACCTCTTCGTAATATTCAATCAGCTTTTTTATCTTATCAAGCATCTCAACACCTCTTTTACAATAATAGAAAAGGGATCATTTCAATCTATGATCCCTTTCCCTCTATTTTATACTGCGTCTTTATCCTCGTTATCAATTGGTGGATCGAATTTTCCAGTCAATGCTTGGAAAGCCGTTAACACTATCCATGCAGCAAAGACGAAAATGATTGCACCTAAAACAAATAGCAATGTGTTGGAATTGTTTCCAAACCATGACCACTGGAATACCACTTGTTGGAACATGGCGTATAACGTCATAAACATTAGGAATATCATCGGTATTAATGTAATTGCATAATTTCGACCTTGGCGTTTCAACCATATCGAGATTAATAATAAACTAATACCCGCTAGTAATTGATTAGACGTTCCAAATAGTGGCCAAAGTAAATACCCACCAGATCCAAAACCTCTTGATCCTTCAGGTAATAATACTAACACTGCACTAGAAACAACTGCTACAGACGTAGCAACATGTGTCTTGGTAAGTGCTGGCATTTTATATTCAACACCTAATTCAGAAATAATATAACGCATTAAACGAACAGATGTATCAAGGGTTGTTGCAGCAAAACTAACAACAATAATCGATACAATCGTTGTCGCAACATCAGGTGGAATCGCCAATCCTTGTGCAAGAACTGCAGCTCCTTCTACAAAGTTCCCTAAACCAGATGCATTTGCATCAACAAAACTACTGTAAACACCTACAAATGCCTCTTCACTGTTAAATAAGGTGACTACTGCAATGATTGCTACTAAAGCCAGTACCCCTTCCCCAACTGCACCCGCATAACCAACGAAACGGGCATCTGTTTCCTTGTCTAACTGTTTTGATGTGGTACCTGAAGAAACAAGACCATGAAATCCAGAAATAGCTCCACATGCAATTGTAATAAATAACAGCGGGAACCACGAAACATCGGTAGCGCTTCCATTTATAGCCGGAGCAGTAATATCAGGATTCGTAAATAGTAACCCTAAATATAGAATAAGTAATCCAACAACTAATTGATGGGAATTAATAAAATCCCTCGGTTGGAGTAATTTCCAAACCGGTAGGGTTGATGCAATGTAAACATAAACCATTAAAATGACGATCCAGATTAGGAATGCAGAAGAAACAGCTCCTAGTCCAAAGAGACCAGCTCCATCTTCACCACCCATATACCTTACTAAATCGATTTGTAGGAAATTGACTTTACTAGCAACAACAGCTGTTATGTACATAGCAGCAAGTGCAAGTAATGACGGGATAAGCATTTTTGAATTTCTTTTGTACACCGCATATCCAATCCAAATGGCTAATGGAATCTGAATAAATACTGGAATTACGCTTGCTGGATATGCAATAAATAAATTCGAAATTACCCATGCGAAAACTGCATTTACCATTAATACAAGAATAAGAATAATGAATAAAAACAGGATCTTCGCTCGTTGACCGATCAATCGGTGCGCTAATGTACCTACCGATTGCCCTTTATTTCGTACAGACAATACTAATGTACCAAAGTCATGTACCCCTGCAGCAAATACAGTACCTAATACAACCCATAACAACGCTGGTAACCAACCCCAATATACAGCTACTGCTGGACCGAGTATTGGCGCTGCCCCTGCTACGGAAGTAAAGTGGTGACCCCATAAAACAAATTTGTTCGTTGGTACATAGTCAACATCATCTTTATACCGGTGTGCAGGAGTCACATAATTTGGATCTAATCGAAATATTTTTTCTGCTACAAATTTCGAATAAAACCGATAACCAAGTGCATAAATCAATAAACCAATGACTGCAATTACAATACCATTCAACTTCACTACCTCCCCTATTTATTGGATCCTCCATAAAATTAGAGTGGGTCTGGGTCTTAGATGAAATAAATGGACTAACCCTATTACACGCTATGTGATAGCATGTTACTTTAGTACAATTTTTATTGTAGACTAAATATTACAAAAAGTAAATAAATTATATTTGTCCGTTTAAAGTTCAGTGTTTGAAGTAAAGGACAGTCTATACCAGTGAAATAAGCAACAATCTTTTGGAAAACAGCCAAAAAGAAAAACCTTTCTACCCCATGTAGAAAGGCTTATATATTTAATATAGTTTTCCTTGTCGATATAAAATAGTGGAAAGTTTCATGACAGCGTGAATATAGCAATTTTGCCTTAGAGGAAAAGGATCTCCAAAAAATTGTGGCAATACCGTATCAAACGTTACTTGCATTTTTTCATAAAGTTTTGATATAACTTCTTCCTCACTATAAAATTGTGTTTCCCTTCCTTGTAACCATTCAAAATAAGATACTATCACTCCACCTGCATTAGCTAGAATATCAGGAATAATGATAACACCTTTTTCACTTAAAAAGTCATCTGCTTCCGTGGTCACAGGAGCGTTCGCACCTTCGACAATAATTGGAGACTTTATTTCTTTCATGTTTTCTCGGTGTATTTGATTTTCTAATGCAGCAAGAAATAATACATCTACATCAGCCGTTAATACCTTATCACGATCCATAATTGTAGCTTTTACGTCTGCATGTTTTAATTGTTCTTCTGTCGTTGGCAGATCGCCATTTTGATCCGTTACAAACTTTACTAAATTTGATATATCCAATCCATCCGAATTATAAAGTGTTACATTTCGATCACTTACTGCTACAATTTTATTGTTTAAATGGTTACATTGATAAGCAGCTAATGCCGCAACTGAACCTACATTACCGAATCCTTGAACCGCTAACGATAACGATTTTTCTTTCAGAGATAAAGCCGTTTTTGCGAATATATTTTCTCGTTCCGAAAGCCACTTTTCCTGTTCATTAACAAAATTATAGAGCAAATAACGAAATGTATAGTAGACTCCCTTACCTGTTGCTTCCCTTCTCCCTAATGATCCACCGTTTTCTACGCTTTTTCCTGTAAAGCTCCCTCGATAGGATTCACCAGGTCGAATACTTTTATACTCTCCCATCATCCAATCCATCTCACGAGCACTCGTACCAACATCTGGCGCTGGAATATCTTTGTCTGGGCCGAGGATATCACTAAAATATTGCACATATTTTTTACAAATTAAATAAAGATCTTTATCTCCAAAGTCTCTTGGATTGATGACAACACCACCTTTACCGCCACCAAAGGGAACTTCATGTAAAGCATTTTTTAACGTCATTAAGGAAGCTAGATTGACAACTTCATCTTCACTAACCGTTTCATGAAACCGTATACCACCTTTATACGGGCCCAGTATATTATTATGTTGCACTCGAAAAGATGGAATTCGTACAACACTGCCATTTTTTAAGGCAATTCGTAGAAAAGATTTATTTACATGGTTTGGTGTTGATAGAATGGAAACCAAGGAAGTAAAAGCTTTCTCTCTAGCCTCTCCTTTTAAATCTGGTAAAAAAGTTTTATCGTCCAATAATGCATGCAATGAATCTTGAATAATTTCCACTGTATTATTTGCCACAACATGAACCTCCAATAATCCATCATATTGGTTATGATTGTATCAAAAGGTTGTCATTATACCAATGAAAACAATTTATCCTACAAAATTAATACAGCAACAACTGTCATTACGATGAGTCCTATGATAACTGGCAGGAAATTTTTTCGTACTAAATCCATGACAGATACTCCACATAGTCCAGCGATAGCAATAAGTGATGACCAAGCAACTAGTGTTCCGCCTCCTGTCCAAATGGCACCCATTTGTCCGATTGCAGCAAGCGTTGCTGTGTCTATGGATGCTGTTTCTAAAGAGGCAGCTAATGCACCGGTTAGTGGTAACCCCGAGAATCCTGAACCATCTAAACCTGATATAATACCAATGATTAACACGCTAAATGCAGCGAGAAAGGCACTTTGCGGCAAGTAATTTTGAGTAGCTTCAACAAGTCCGAACAAGAACGATGGTCCTTCTTCTACTCCTAATATATTTCCGGAAAAATCTGGACTCCCTAAGAAAAAGAATCCGGCAATAGGAATAACTGGACCCATTGCTTTAAATGCAAAGACAAACCCATCGGTAATATGATTACTGATATAATCAAGTGCTTGATGTTTTCCAAAAGCTATCGTGGAAAGTAGTAGAAGTATAACAGCTACTCCACCTACTAAGGCTGCGCCATCCCCACCTGCTAAACCATCACTTCCCGAATAGAGTTTGTTATACATCATGTACACGACAACTGCTAAGAGTGATAGTGGAACTAATACAGCAAATATTTTGCTCCACGTCGTAAGGTTTTCTGTTTTCGCTTTATTTGTGGATTTTTCTTGTGTTTGTATCGCCTGTAATTCTAATTCATTTCTTGGGTCATTCTGCGAGCGAATTGTTTTGCGATACAGAAAATAAGCTAATAAAATCGCGACTCCACCAGCTATAAGTGAGAGCACGATCGCTCGATCTGCGATTATCCCTGCATCGATACCTGCTGCTGATGCTGACAAGCTTGGTGCTACCTGTACAATATAATCAGAAGAAAGAGCCATACCTTGCCCTGCAAGCGCTATTGCTACAGCTGCTGTCATGGCTGGTAACCCAGCTCGTATGGCGGCAGGTACAAGTAGTGCACAAATTAAAGGAACTGCTGGAGTTGGCCAGAAAAATAAGGATATTACATAGGTCACTCCAATAAGCACGAAGAACGATATATGCCCATTGACCATCATCTTTTGAATCGGTTGTATCATCCTTACATCTGCTCCTAGATCCTTTAGGGAATTAAGCAACGCCAACATAAACGTAATGATTAAAAAGATACTAAAAAGCTCTTGTGCTGCTACTAAATTTGCTTTAAATATTGCTGTAAATCCATCCACCAAACTACCTTTAAATACTAAGGCAATGACGAAGGTTCCTAATAAAGTTGGTAGAACTACACCTTTACGAAAAATCATCGTACCGATAATTATAAGCGTGAACAAACCATATAACAAATGCGATAACGTTAGTTCCACATGTATCTTCCTTTCGTTATTAACTGTGCTATAGCCTATGCATCACGATGTGTAGCGGTGAAAGGAATATATGGAAGTTACATAAAAATAAAAAAGTCTAATTTACAGTTGTATGCTGTAATTTAGACTTTGGTAGTTATAAATCATCTCGATATAACATAAAGGTTTCTAATTGACCATCCCAAATCACTTCAACTTCGATGGGGTCTTTTAAGTTGACAAAATTCCCGTTACCTCCCCCACTTCCAAGTTCAAAGAATATATCTTTTGGTGGTTTACTAAATGTTCTACTAGTTTTACTCTTTCGTGTTGAAGTACGAAAGGTCACTTCTAAATGCTCCAGGGATTTCAATTCGCTTACTTTACCTCTATAAATAATTCGATGTTGATCATTATGCCAGCTTCCTGCCCTGAAAACACCATCTTCTTCATAAAAGATTTCTTCCCCTCGAAGGTAATATTCACCACGCCAATGCTTACTCTCTCCAACGTACGTATAATCATGTACTTTTATTTCTTTATTCTTATCTCCCATGACTATTGAAGTTATCAACACGAATGCAATACTACCTATTAAACTAAATACAGTTTTTTTCTTACTCAATATTTCCCTCCTAGTTCATCATCTAGTCTTCTCTTCCCTCATTACATTGATGACACAATAACGTTCCTTCATCATGTACCCCATCAAAGAATCCATTGTCACAATATACTTCTCTTCCACAAGATTCACATGTTCCAATTAATTCACGCATTTAACCACCTTTTCAATTTTTATAAATCACGAAAATTCTGTATTATATTATACTATATAAAAAGGATAACCCCATTATGAGGCTATCCTTCTGTGAGCGGAGAATAAGACTATGTTACGTGGTTTGCAAAAGTGTCTTTGGTTGTTTAATAAATAAGAAAAATACCACAATCGTACATAGGATAAATGACGGAAGCATGTATGAACCATTATATACTAGAGAATAAATCCAAACCTCTTGACCTTCTGGTGCATAATGATCCCAAAACACTATTCCTGCATAAAAGTGTGCTAGAAATCGTAAAAAGGTTCCAATCAACACACCAAACATGATATACATTAATCGTTTAACAATTACGCCGTCCTTCATGGATTTTTGAACTGGTTTTGCAAATATTCCAGCTAAACCTAATACAGTAAATGCGAATCCATATTCAATAAATCCTTGTAATGGGTGAATAATCGACGGTTCTATAGTCAATTGCAATAATCCCCATAATAACCCAGAAAGCAATCCCCCCTTAATCCCCCAGCGAAATGCAACAATAAACACTGGAATCATTGCAAAGGAAACAGATCCTCCATTTGGCCATACTTTAAATGACAAAAACGGAATAATATCCAGTAAAAAAGCTAATGCAGTAAAAATAGCTACCTCAACTAAAAATAATGTTTTCTTATTAGTATTCATAATTAATTCCTCCCCTTCATGTAATCTAAAAATCTATTAAACAGATTTTTAAACACACAAAAAAAGCAATGCCAAGGGGAAGCTTCCTGATGGGGAATTCCGCTCACATTGCTTTTAATCCATCAAAAAAGCCACCATCCCTACGCTAGTACTAACTAACAGGTTCAAAGGGTCTGAACAATAAATGTTCACTCTCAGCCATTCGGCTCCCCCTGTAGGCTTTAAATTCACTTTTTTTGCTACAAGTATTGTAACGTACTTTTCAGATTTTTACAATGAAGATATTAGAACAATACAGGATAGATATCAAATGCTACACCTGAATTTCGTGATTTCAAATTAGAACATCGCCTTTCAACCACATAACATTTCCTGTCATTACATAAAAAAAACAACCCAATTTCACCACCGAAATTGGGTTGCCATCGTTTAAAATTATAATGCTACAAACTCTTCAACATCTTTTACACATAATGCAATTGCATTTTCCCAGAAGTCTGGTTTTGTTAAGTCGACGTTTAAATGTTTCTTTGCTAAGTCTTCTACCTTCATACTACCCGTATCACGTAATAATGCAATGTAGTCTTCTTCAAAGCTACCACCTTTTTCCACAGCATATGCGTATATACCGAGGCTAAACAAGTAACCAAATGTATATGGGAAGTTGTAAAACGGTGTACCTGTAATATGGAAATGGAGTTTAGATGCCCAGAAATTTGGATCATATTCTTCTAGTGAATCACTATATGCTTCTTTCTGTGCCTCAACCATTAGTTCATTTAAACGATCTACAGATACTAATCCTTGTTTTCGCTCTTCATAGAAACGAGTTTCGAACAAGAAACGTGCATGGATGTTCATAAAGAAAGCGACACTACGTTGGATTTTATCCTCAAGCAATGCTTGTTTTTCTTCTTTATTTTGTGCACTCTTTGCCGCTGCATCTGCAACGATCATTTCGGCAAATGTTGAAGCGGTTTCCGCAACATTCATCGCATACCCTTGGTTTAAACCATGTACATCATTCATGACATGTTGATGGTATGCATGTCCTAATTCATGTGCAAGCGTTGAAATATTAGATGTCGTACCTGAATACGTCATAAACACACGAGTTTGTTCACTATCCGGGAAACTTGTACAGAATCCTCCCGGACGTTTACCAGCACGATCCTCTGCCTCGATCCAACGCTTATCAAACGCCATTTCAGCAAATTCAGCCATTTTCGGACTAAATTCACGGAAATGCTTAACAATAAAGTTAGCTCCTTCTGAATAGCTAGATTTCTTTACTGATTTAGAAATTGGAGCACCAATATCATACATACTTAATTTATCTAATCCCAATAGTTCCGCTTTTTTATTCAAAAACTTCACGAAATGCTGCTTATTATTTGAAATAGCTGTCCACATTGCATTTAATGTATCTTCTTCCATACGATTAATAGCTAGTGGTTCTTTAAGAACGTTATCCCAGCCACGATGTTTATATTTTTGCAAACGGAATCCGGATAAGTGGTTCAGTGTTTGACCAAATAAATCTGCATGATCCGACCATGCTTTACCCATTTGCTCGAAAACGTGTTTACGAACTTCACGATCCGGATTACTTAATTTATTGGCCGCTTGTCCAACAGAATAGGATATAACTTCTCCGTCCTCTTCTATTTCAACATTCATATTCCCAACAATTGCATCATACATTTGTCCCCAAGCATGGTATCCATCTACAGCTAAGTCATTAATTAACACTTCTTGATCTTCTGAAAGCAATTCTTTTGCTTTATTTCTCGTTTCACTTAAAACAAAAGAGAGATTTTGAAGACGCTCATCAGAAACTAAATTGTTCCATGATTCATCATCAACTGCTACAAGTTTTTGGTCGAATACCGTTTTAACAGCATCCATTTCAGCTTTTAATGCACTTCGTTTACCAACTAGCAGATTGGCATGTGAATCCTTTACATTTTGTGCACTTAAGCAACTTATAAAAGCAAAAGATTCACGTAGTTTTTTCATCGTGCTTTCTAAACTATTCGTGATATCTACAAGTTTAGTAGCACTTGTAAGACTGTCTTTTGGATCAAAATCTTCCACAGAAGATTCAAGTTTACTAATTTCGTCTTGAACAGTATGAAGATATGTTTGAAATTCTTTTGATTCACTTCCACCAGGGAAAATCACATCTAAATCCCATGTTTGACTATATTCTTTCGTGCTTTGCATGTTACCTCTCCTTTATAAAAAAATCAGTATATTTTCTATAATAACAATAACTTAAATATTTTTCACTACATATATTTAGAAAAGCGAAATATTTTTTTACTAATTTTTACCAATAATTCTATGATTGCCATACAATAAATCATGTACTAATTTTTATGCCTTTTATCAGGAATAACACTTATGTCACAGTTTATATATATAACAATAGAATAAGTGAGAAAAGTCAATTTTTACGAATTTCTCACTTGACTAACTTTAATTATAAATATATACTTAGTAACATAAAGTAAGTTACTCATTAATAATTATATTTGGAGGGATATTGATGGCTAAGACCGTATGGAATGTAGATGCAGCCCATAGTGAATTAGGTTTTTCTGTAAAACATATGATGATTTCAAAAGTGAAAGGTACTTTTGAGAACTTTGATGCAGTTATCGAAGCAGATCTTGCTGATTTGACAGACTCGAAAGTGGAAGTATCTGTAGATCTTGATAGTATTAACACTCGCAATGAAGATCGGGACAATCACTTAAAATCAGGTGACTTTTTCGATGTTGAAAATCATCCTAAGATGACATTCGTTGCAACAGATATTAAGAAAATATCTGATAACAATTTTGACCTTAATGGTGATTTAACTATACATGGTACAACGAAACCAGTAACTGTAAATGTTACGTTGGAAGGTGTTAGTAAAGATCCAATGAGTGGAAATGAAGTAGCTGGATTCAGTGGAGAAGCTACAATTAATCGTAAAGACTTTGGACTTACATGGAACGTTGCAGTTGAAACTGGTGGCGTACTTGTTGGAGAAGAAGTGAAAATCAACTTCGAAATTGAAGCACATAAACAAGCATAAAACGACAGGGCGCAATTAATTGCGCCCTTTTACTTGTTAGTTAACTCTTAATCTTTTTATTTTCCTCATAACAAAATAATTGTTTCAACCTACTAACCACTTCGTTTCATTAACCATAAAAAGTATGGTGCACCTATGATAGCAACTAATATCCCAGAAGGAATCTCATTCGGAGCTAGTAATGTTCGGCTAAAAACATCCGCTACCATAAGCAGAACTCCTCCAATTAACATCGTAACTGGCAGTAGTCGTTGGTTTGATGGCCCTACCAATAGCCTTGCAAAATGTGGAGCAATTAGTCCAACAAATCCAATAGCACCAACTGCCGCAACACTGAAAGCAGCCAGTAATGTTGCCAGTAATGCTAATTGAAATCTTGTAGTCATCACAGACAGTCCGAGCCCTGTAGCAGTTTCATCTCCTAATGACAAGGTGTCTAACTTACGAATTCGCATGAGTAGTATTGGGATGAGGATCAAAACTGGCCAAATTAAATATTGAACTAGCTCAGACCATCCTCTTGCATAGGTGGTTCCCGATAGCCAAGTTAATGCAGACGCTACACCCATATCTGCTTGGACAACTAATATTTGAATAACTGCTGAACCAAATGCGGATATACCGATCCCAAGCAACGCTAATATTGCCGGTTGGAAAGAAGCACGAATCGCCAGTATCATTACGATTAGAAAGAATACAAAAGATCCAATCATTGCTCCAACAGGAATCCATATTGCTGAAATCCCAAACACATACATCGTTAATAGTGCACCAACACCTGCTCCAGATGTTATTCCGATTACAGACGGATCAGCCAATGGATTTCGAAGTACACCTTGAAAGATTAAACCACTAACCGCTAATATCATACCACTTAATAACGCTACTAAGGCACGGGGCAAGCGAAGATTTAATATCACGTTTTTCATAAACTCATTATCGCCAAACAACGCTTGGAATGTGAGTATCGGTTCAAACCCATAATTTCCCGAAGCTAAGCTAATAAATAAGGTACATATGATAATTACACATAGCACGGGAACAACAATTTTAAGTGGAAGTCTCATTGTTGTTCTACCTGCAATAATGGAAGAGTTTTCGGATCCATATTTATTTTTCTTCATCCGAAGTACCAAATAAATTAACCATGGTGCCCCAATTAATGCAGTAATTGCACCAACTGGAAGTTCAGAGAAAGATGGATCAATTACCCTTGCTAAAATATCAGCTAGTAATAGTACATTTGCCCCCCATATAAATGAAGCAATAAGTAATGGAAAATGTTTTCGATAGCCAATTAACTTAATTAAATGTGGTGCTACTAATCCAACAAAACCAATTGGACCGACAACACTAACTGTTACTGATGTTAGAAGAACTGCAATGATAACCGAAATAAATTTTATACGATTAACACTTTGCCCCAACGCAATAGCTACATCATCACCTAAAGTTAAGGTATCCAATTTAAAAGAAAGGAAGGTGATGAAGATAACACCAATAATGACAATCGGTAAGGAAAACTGAACACCACTCCAGTCATTTTGAATAAGTGTACCAGCCCCCCATAAAAACAGCCCTGCTGTTTCATTTTCATAAAAAATCTGTAACACACTTGTAAGCGAGGAAAATAAAAATGTAACGATCATCCCCGCTAAAACCATTCGTACTGGTGAAGCATTATTTCCACCAGATAAGATGAACACAATGACAAATGTGAGAATCCCACCTAGAAACGCAACAACGATCCCATTCCCAATTAAGGCGGTCGGGAATAAAACAGTAGCAAAAACCACCGCAAAATATGTACCTGAATGAATTCCTAATGTACTTGCTGAGGCTAATGGATTTTTGGTAACTGTTTGCAAAATGACACCTGCAACCGCTAGTGCTCCACCTGCAATGACTCCCATCAATGCGCGTGGTAATCGTAAATACCTGATTGTATGATGCTCTAAAATATCCTGTGGATGAAATATTGCACCTAATACAGATTCAACTGGAATGGACACATTACCTTGGTTTATATGTATAAATGTGAAAAGGCATAAAAGCGCGGTTCCACCGCCAAAGGTAAGAACCGCAATGATCATATTTCTAATTTTTAAACTCATTCAATCACTCTTTTACCATAGCATCGACTAATGTTTCTGTAAGCACTTCCGCTGATAATGTTCCGCCAAACGTCCACGTATCACCCGGCAGCTGATGGGTATTACCTTCCTCAACAAAACCTAGGTTTTCCCATACTGGATTTCCTTTAAGTTGATTTTCAAATATATTATCGTCTTCTTGTACAATATATAAAAATTGCAGGTTTTCTTCTTGGAAATTTTGTAACGCCTCAACGTTCACTTCACTATAGCCGTATACTTCAACTTTATCAGATTCATATGCATTTTCAAACCCTAAGTTACTCATAACTTGTGATACGATTGAATTATCCGTGAATAGTCTAATAATAGGTGTGTTCTGTGCTGTATATGCTTGTGTTGCTACATATGTTGCTCCTTCTAAATCTGCTTCGACAACTCGTTGCTTTTGCTCTTCCATAAAGCTATCCAACTCTGCTAAAACAGTTTCAGCTTCGCTTTCTTTATCAACGATTTTAGCCATCGTGTTAAACTCATTTATCATATTTTGATAATGATCTTGAATTGCTTCATCACCATATGGTGCAAACGTTACTACTGGGGCAATATCTTCTAAACTATCTAAATATTGCTCATGTCTAAAATCAACCGCAATAATCAAATCTGGATTTAAACGTGAGATTGCCTCTAAATTTGGCTCTTGACGAGTTCCAACATCAACAACATTCTCATCAAACTCTTCATCAATATTTACCCACTGATGAAATCCGTCTAAATCGGCTACTCCAGCTGGTTGAATTCCTAATGCAAGTAAGTGCTCCGCATAGGACCATTCAAGGACAACAATGTTCTCAGGTGTTCCGGTAATCGTTTGTTCCCCCAATGCATCTTCAATTGTTACGGTTCGTTCCTCGTTTGTATTGGCATCTTCTGTTGCATCACCTTCGTCATTATTTCCTCCACAAGCAACTAATAATGATAATATAAGAAAAATAGTAATTGCTAGAAATTTTTTCATAATATTTTCTCCTATCTAATATTTTTTGTTTGAATCCAATCGATCGAATCACAAATGGATGTACGTTCTTTTCCTTTTGGAACTTTATTGGGATATCCAACTTGAACAACAGCAATCAATCGGTGTTTATCAGGACTTAACCCAATATCATTTATAAAAACTTCATCACGTAACGTTTCTTTTGCTGTCCACATTGTACCTATTTCCTTTTCCCAAGCTAACAGTTGGAAATTTTGAATAAATGCACATACAGCCGCATAATTTTCATCATCAATATAACCACCGTTATCCTCTTTGTCCATATAAAAAAGAATATGGTGCGGAACAGAAGTAAAGAAACGATCATATGCTATACGTGCCTTTTTTAATTTTTCTTCCTTTAGGGTCTTTAATAGACCTAATCTTATGTAACTATCTACTACCTTTTCTCCAAATATGGATCGTGATTCATCTTCGTATACTTTTAACTTCCATGGTTCTTTCATATGATGATTCGGTGCATAGGACGCATGTTCTAACAATTCGATTAATAATTCTCTTCTAATTTTTTCCGGTTTATAATCTAATATCGTTCTCCTGCTCCTTACGATATCTACTATGTTAATGTTATTCACCTACCTCAGTGATAATGAGAATCTTTATCAATTACATTAATATAATAAATGGAAACGCTTGTTATGTCAATAAAAAAATAATTTGCAATTAGAATCAATTTCTTTTACTTTTTATTTCCACAGACTCAGAAGAAAAAATTCGAATGATCACTTTACCATCCAAAGCCTTTGCTCGGATGAGGATGGGATGATTGTATTCGTTTACAAATACAAAATCTGGTCCCCACCAACTAACAGTAGCGTCCTTTCCAGGAGGTACATAAGGGACTTTTCGGCTATGGGAATAACGCTCTACTATTTTGATACCATCTAATGATACTGCATTGAAAAGTGTAGAGGAAACTTGACATATTCCACCACCAATATCCTCAGACAATTCACCTTTCACGATAACTGGCGCCCGCTTATATCCTCTCTCTTTTGTTCTTTTACCGACCACATTATTAAAAGAAAACTGCTCACCAGGAAAAACGACATGATTATTTATCGCCTCTGCAGCCAACTCAATATTATGTGATCGTTCCTTATTCCCTTGTCGAAAATACGTCATGTAACTACCTAATTCAAAATTTCGTATTTCAGATAGCAACTCACCATCTACCCTAGGATAAATATTTCTTAAAGGCACATCTACTTGAAGTGAAACATTAGAATAATAATAATCGTGAAAATGCTGATATAATCTATATCTATTCAATGCTACTCCTGGTTTGGCTGGTATTATTTGTCCATGATCATTGATATAAGCGTTTTTCGGGGCTTTAAATATCTGTTCTTCAATTCGATCAAATAGTAGCTCCAATTTGTTACGATTAATAAATTGTGGAGCTGCAGTTTGAATTCGAAAGTGCTCTCGAACTAGCGTTTCACTAACATGTTCGTCTTTAATTACTAATGTAGTTGCAGCAACCTCACTAGTGGTAATTAGTAAGCATATTGTGGTGAGTAATAGAACTTTCTTCATGATCATCAGACCTCCTCCTATTAGTATTTAACGAATAGGAAAAAGCATGTAAAAAAGAAAGGTTGTTTTCTAAAAGATTGTTGTTTATTAAGTATGAATCTTAATGAGTAATTTATATAGAATGCGCAGTAACATTGTCGTGGGTTTGTTCTCACACTCTTATTAAATTGAGTGCTACAAAACCGCTCCGGCAGAATACTTCGCTTTCACTTCCAGCACAAGTGCGACATCTGTTCAAGCTCCTTTAGGTCGCTTTTACAGTGTCTACTTTGCCGTGGGCACGGCCTCAGCCAGGGTACTTCTCGAATATACTTCTTCGTTCCCTTGCGCCGAGGAAGCATACTTCGGAGCGTAACTAGAAGACGCAGGCGCATCTCCGGGGTCTTCGGACACGTGCTGTTCCCACAGGAGTCTACGTATTCTGCCTACGCTGATGGTGATTTCATGTCTAAAGATAACTGTTACAACTACACTAGCGTAGGAAATACATGAAGACTCCTTGAAAAAGAAAACCACTTTTTCTGCGTGCGATGTAACGCTGATGTAGCATTCCTTGTCCTGCGGGAGGAAAGGCATCGGTGAGACCCCGGAGTGCGACAGCACGAGGAGGCTCACCAGCCGCCCGCGGAAAGCGAAATGTATTTCCGGAGCGATGTCTGGAGCATAACATTACGCATCAGTTTCACCAATTTTTTAACTTAAGTTACTCCCTCAGTTAGATTCTATTTACTCACAAATGCTCGCTGTGCATTTTCTATCAATTTTGCAACAAACTATGCGAAAAGAGCCAAAAGAAACTATTCCAAAGAAAACGTTGGTGGTAAAATCGTAATAACGATCTTCACACCAACGTTTTATACTAATCATCTAAAATCGCGCTTATTTTCTAATGTTCTACAAGCAACCATGTAGCCGACCAATGATGCTATGGCTGCAATGAACCAATAAAATGCTCGTTTCATTCTATAATCCCCTCCTGGAGTAACAGTTATTTTTATTTAAAAAGGACGTACTTTCCCTTTTTTTAGGAACAGATGTAAACCTCCGAGTAAGAATAGGTATCGGTTATCAACAACTTTCTTCATTGCTGCAGCTGGTTTTCCATACAATTTTGTACCATCTAAAATAGTTCCCATAGCATCTGTTACACCTAGAGAAGCTACTGTTCCTTTATCACTAAATACAAACTTCTGCAAAGGCTCATGGTGAAGTAACGCTCTAATATTATTAGCACAAGTAGTAGCGTGTTGCATCGCAGCCTGAGCTGTAGGTGGGTAAGGTCTGTTTTCTGCTTCATTCATTACCCATGCACAATCACCCAAGACAAAGATATTTTCTTCACCTGGTGCTCGCAGATCACTGTTAACCGTTACTTTTCCTTTAGTTAAATCAAATCCGGACTTACCTAACACAGAGTTGCCAGTAACACCACCAGTCCAGACAATCGTTCCTGCCTTAATTAATTCATGCCCTTCTCCAACGATAAATCCTTCTTTTGTACATGATTGAATTTTTGTACCTTGCTTCAGTTCGACTCCACGTTCCTGTAAGGACTTTTTAGCATAAGCAACTAATTCTTCATCAAAACCAGGTAAAATAGAAGGCGATGCTTCGACATTAATTATTTTTGGTATGTTCCGGTCAATATCATATTTTCGGCATAACTGTGGGACTCTCTCAGCTAATTCACCTATGAATTCAACTCCTGTAAATCCGCCACCACCAACGAGAATCGTTAGACTATGGTCATCTTTTTGCTCGCTATTTTTATATTGAGCGAATTGATATTCTATATGCTCCCGAATTAATTGACAAGAATCGATATCCTGAATGAAAAAGGCGTTCTCATCCATCCCTTTTATTCCGAACGTATTTGTTTCAAATCCAAGAGCCATCACAAGATAATCATATTTAATCTCACTATTTTCCAACACCACAAGTTGTTCTTCTCGCTTCACTTCCACAACAGCATCATAAATTAAACGTACACGATTTGGATTAATAATATCACGAATCATTATTCGAGCCTGATTGTGATTAATTGTACCAGCAGCCACTTCATGTAGCCACGTCGTTTGATAATGATAGTTATGTTTATTAATTAATACAATTTCCGCTTCTTCTGGTTGTAATCTCTTCATCAGTTTTTTCGTCGTCATCATTCCTGCATATCCAGCACCTAAGATGACTATTTTTGGTTTTGAATTCATTCATTTCCACCCTTTCCAGTTTCCCTAGCAACTTTCTTACCGACCTCTAAATAAGTGTGTCAATTACCAATGAATACCAATTTAATCTTATTTCTATCATAGCAAAGATTGTTATAATAGCAAAGCAGTTAGAGAGTAAGTTTATCCATCATATTTTATCTTGTCTTAAAATGGAAATTATCATGCAAAAAATATATTGCTGTATTCACTTTAAATGAATCGACCAGAAAAAGTGTCGACCGCTGTCCAGGCAGTCGACACATTATTATTGAATAAGAAATGGTTACCAAACGTCTCCCCGTTCTTTTTTCCGTTTCTTCATTTCCTCTGTCCAATCGCTTACTTTTTCTTTTATGTCATCTGCAATTGCATTAATTTCATCGATTTTAGCAGAACGTAATTCTCTCCAATCTTCCATTCGTTTATTATAATGTGTAGCTATTAAATCTTTTAACTCCTGATGTTGGTCACTCGGAATCATATCTGCTTCTTTGATCATGTTTAACGCAAAATTATACCGGTCTCGTTCTTGTTGCATGATGATTTTTATTTTCTCGTGATCTACATCATATTTGTTATATTCATCGAGAATCTCCCATGGGCCTGGAGCTTTTGTAAATGCCCATGCTAAATCAATTGCAGATGGTAGCCACTCATATTCAATTGTTTGCTTTAAATCATCTGCATTGTTCGCTGTATAATATTCGCCTTTTCCTGCTTCAGAAACCAGTTTCAATTGTTCCTCCGCATCTTGATCAACATTAAATCCAATTATATTTACGGAACGATGATCATTCAATGCCACAAAATCTTCCGCAGCCTGGACAGGATCACCGTCACAGGTTTCAACCCCATCACTAACAATATACACCGTTATAGAACCATCCACACTCGCACTCATTTCTGCTGCCTTATTGATTGCTCCAGCTAATGGCGTCCACCCTTTACTTTCAAAAGTAGATAAAGATGCTTCAAATTTTTCTTTCTCATATGTATCTAACTGATAAATCTCCTCTATACCATTACATGACAACGATTTATCTTCACTTGATTCAGAACCCTCGTGACCATATACAACAAGTGAAATCTCACTATCCTGACCAATCACATCAGCAAAACGTTTTACTGCCTTCTTCGCAATATCCATTTTAACCTCACCATCGACCGATAATAACATACTTTGAACTTGCATCTAATAAAATGATCGATTTGTCACTGTTTGGTTCTTGTTTTATCTCTTCTACCGTTTTACCCGGGTATGGAAGGTAAGGTTCTTCGAATTCTGGTTCAAATCCTTCTGCTAACTCCAATACCTCCTGATAGTTTGGTGTTCCTAAAATGTATATTAGCGCTTTTTCTAATTCAGACGGATTCTGTGTTTCAGAAGTAAGACTTTCTATGTGTGATTTTAGCTCGCTCTCCATACCCAAAAGAAATTCTGCCATATCTACTTCTAATTCATCTTGCAAGGAACGGCCATTTAACATTAGACCTCCTTGCTGTTCTTTCATTTCTAGTAATGATGTAGGTATTACAACAGATTGAACTTGCTCAAATATATTATCTATTTTTTCCGATGTTTGTTCGTCATTTTCATCATTTTCCTCGATCTTATTATTTTCAACTTCCTGTCCATCAACATTGACATTATCTGGATCATCATTACTGCATCCCGAAAAAATGAATAGGATAAAAAGCATAGAAATGATTCCTTTATACCAACTATACAATGTTACACTCCCCCATTCTTCACGATCATTTTATTTTAGATTGAATATTTCTATTATTTTTGTCAATATTACTAATTTCCTAATTACAACCAAAGAACAATACTTTTTACCTAGCTATAGACAAAGTAGAAAAAGCCACCAAATGGTGACTTTTAATTAATTCGTTGGACGTACAATTGCTTCATCGGCTATATCCACGATCGTAGTTCCGGGGTAATAATAGTTAACAATCTCTTTATATTTTTTCCCCTGTTCCGCCATATAGTGTGCTCCCCATTGGCTCATACCAACACCATGGCCATACCCTCTACCTTTCATTGTATACTGTTCTTTATTTACCTCCAATGAATCAATTAAGTAACTTTTGAAAATGGTTCCCCCTATCATTGGTCGTATTCGATTTAAGTTTACATCCTTCAGCTCTAATTTTTGAAATAAAACCGTTCCTTCCAGTAGTCGCTGCATAAACTCAATTGTTATTGAACCTTTCTCACTTCGACCAGATTCAAATGTTTCGTTAGATAATTCAAATTTAGGTATAGATAGGATTTTGATTTCACCTGGGTACCCATTATTATTTAACCAATTTCTCATCGATTGTGTGATTTCTTTATCCTTCTCCTCTAAGCTTTCCCACCAATTTTGAAGATCCCACATAATTTCATCCAAATCGATTTGTAGTTGATGTAATTTAAATTCCCATGGATGAGTTGGATCATATGGATCTTCTTTTACCGGGAAATATTTTAAGGGATTCCCCCCCCATACATTCGCATTATTTTCTGTTACTCCACCATTGCTAGCCGAATAAAACGTTTCAATCAAGCGGTTGTGAAATGTAATCACCTCACCCTTCGTTTCCTCGACCGCTTTTGTTGTACTTTCATCCCAAGAATATCCACCATAAACTTGAAACCTTATCGTATCGTCAATAATTTGATTTATTTTCGAAACAGCATACGTTCTAGCTGCTAAGGTTTGTGCTTTTAATGTCTCCATCCCCCAAGACGAAAATACTTCAAATGGAACAACACCTTTTAAATAATCTTCTAGTGGAAGTTGGTTAATCGGGCGAATAAATTTATCCTCTTCAATAGTAAATTCCATCGCTCCTAAGTACGGACGATCATTTACGTGTACTTGTTGTCCTTCACTCTCTGACGCTGGAATAAGAATAAAAGGTCCACTTATTTTTTGTTTTTTCGCTTTCCCCTCCTTTAAATAAAGTGACCCTCGCTGCACCGATAATGTATAATTCACTCCTTCTTTTAATTGTAATGTAGGGTCAAATGTGAAGTAGTCTCCTGCAATTTTAATATCGAGTTCAGATGTATTGCCAACATAGTTAACTAGTTTAACCGTGACCATTTCATCTGCATTTGAATTAGTTGGAAACATGAATACGAGCAGTGTCGTTAAAACTAATATATATTTTTTCATATTTATATTTTAGCTTTCCAATGTTGTATTATGCAGGTAATTTATTACAAGTATTTAAAATATATATTGACATGGTAGTCCATTATGTGTAATATCAAATTAAGTTCATACGGTTACCTTTAATTCAGTCCCGTGAGACTGGCAAGGTGGAACAGACATAGGTCTGTAAATATTAAAACCAATGGGGAAATGTTGCCCTATTGTTTTATATGTACGCAAACACCTTGCCGATTCTTGGCAAGGTGTTTTTTTGATAGTTTTGTAGCTTCCTTTTTACCTGGTAACTGATGAACCTACTAATGAAAGGGAGAGAATAGAATGGAAAAATACGATGAGATTCAAGTGGATCAACGCTTACCTTTTTTACAAAGTTTACCATTAAGTTTTCAGCACTTATTCGCCATGTTTGGCTCAACTGTTTTAGTTCCTGTTATATTTGGGGTTAACCCTGCCACCATCTTATTAATGAATGGTATTGGAACGTTAATTTATATTTTTATAACCAAAGGAAAAATTCCTGCTTATTTAGGATCAAGCTTTGCTTTTATTTCCCCAGTTTTAGTTGTATTAGGCCATCATAACGGTGGAGATGGTTATAGTTACGTACTAGGTGGATTCCTTGCAGTAGGTATTGTGTTAACATTGGTTGGTTTAATCGTACGAGTCGCTGGTACTGGCTGGATCGATGTGATGTTCCCACCTGCAGCAATGGGGGCTATCGTAGCAGTTATTGGTCTTGAACTAGTACCGGTAGCAGCGGAAATGGCTGGATTAATTGCTCCAGATGGGGCTGATTCCACATGGACGATGGATCCAAAAGTAGTAATTGTTTCCGTATTAACACTAGCGATTACAATTGTTTGTTGGGTAACATTACGTGGTTTCTTTAAAATTATTCCAATCTTAATCGGAATTGTATCCGGATATGTCATTGCCTATTTTACTGGATTAGTCGATTTTGATGCAGTAGGTGAAGCCGCTTGGGTTTCTACTCCTGAATTTTATCAACTGAAGTTCGATTGGTCTTCCATATTTATTATTTTACCAGCTGCCCTTGTTTTAATACCTGAGCATATCGGACACTTATTTGTTACAAGTAATATTGTTAAAAAGGACTTGGCAAAGGATCCCGGTCTTGATCGCTCACTAATGGGTAACGGGTTATCCACGATTCTTTCTAGTTTTATAGGATCGACACCGAATACAACATACGGTGAAAATATCGGAGTTTTAGCAATTACACGTGTATATTCAACTTGGATTATTGGTGGTGCTGCAGTAATTGCCATTATTCTATCATTTTCAGGTAAGCTTGCCGCGCTTATCTCTTCCATTCCTGCAGCAGTAATGGGAGGTATATCTTTACTATTATTCGGTATTATCGCAGCAAGTGGTATCCGAATGCTAGTAGAAGCGAAAGTTGATTACAGTCGTTCACAAAACTTAATTCTAACTTGTGTTGTACTTGTTATTGGAATTAGTGGTACAACCATCCAAATTAAAGAAGTTGCGTTAACTGGAATGGGACTAGCAACGATAGTAGCAATTATATTAAGCTTATTATTTAAGTTATTTGATCTCCTCAAGTTATCAAATGAATAATACTGAAAATGAATGGTGTCTAGAGCATATCTAGGCACCATTTTTATTTTCCTTTGTCTCGATTCATGATTTAACAATGAGTCTGCTATTAGCAGCCTCATTTCTTAAATTCCATTTTCCAACTATAATAGTCATTTTGCTCATTTTTTTCATATTGGAGATATGCGTTAAATTTCTTTCCTTGTTTACTAGTAAGTCCCTTTACATACGCTTGTCTATTTTTTAGTAAATCCTTCACCATCGTTTTGGTAGGTCGTTTCTTAAGAGCCCGTAAATAAAAATCATTTTTCCAAATAACAAACGTACAGCCTTTCTTCCAATTACTACAGCCATACCCTTTACTTCCTTCAACAATGTTACCTTCACAAGCAGGACATTTTCCGAGAATTTCATTTGTCATACTTTTTGCTACAGAAACTTCATTAATAATGATATCACGATCTTCTTTAATCGTTCCGACAGAATTATTCGTAAAATTAAATACCAAATGTAAAAATTCTCTTTTATGTACCTTTCCTTTTTGAATCTCCGATAACGTTTTTTCCAGTCGACCAGTGAATTCAAGATCAAATAAATCTGTCACAGGGAACGTTTCTACTAACTTTCTTCCCAAATCTGTCGTTACTACGTTTTTGCTATTTGTAGTAATATACCCAACATCTTTTAGCTTTTTAATTGTTTCTGCTCGAGTTGCTGGTGTACCAATACTAAACCCGGTTAAAATACTTCCCATAATTTCTTCTTTTTCATCTTCTTGAAAACTTTTTCCACACGTTTCCATTACACGAAGAAGTGTTTTTTCTGTATGAGGTTTAGGTGGCTTCGTCACATGACTGGTTACTTCTGCATCTTGAACATGAACATGCTCATCGATTCGAACAACTGGTAGTAATGCATCTTTCGATTGTATATTTTCAACCTTCTTCCAGCCATCAACAAGTTGCACTCTACCTTTGGAAACAAAATATCCTGTCACTTCATGGTTATTAATTTTCGTTTTTACATTCGTTTCCTCGTGTTGAGCAATCGGCATAAACTGCATGATAAAACGATTTTTTATGGCAGTATAAACAATTTGCTCTTCTTTTGTAAGACGCTTCGGTATCATATAAGTTGGAATGATCGCACTATGGCTTTCCACTTTAGCATTATTAAATATTCGTTTTGTTTTCATAAATTTAATTTCATCTTTATAAGGTAAATCCTCTGAAATAGTTTTGAGAACTTTGGCAGTTTTTCCAACTAAGCTTTCCTCAAGAGCAATACTAGAGGTTCTAGGATATGTTATAAACTTTTTCTCGTATAAGGATTGTGCTACCTTTAAAACTTTATCTGATGTCCACCCCTTAAACTTACTCGTAATATATCCTTGCAAGTTTGATAGATTAAATAAAAATGGCGGAAATTCTTTCTTTTTCTCTACTTTCTTATCAATCACCGTTGCTTGTTTTTGTTGTACAAGTTGTTGTAAATGAAGTAATTCATCCTGTTTCTTAAACTTTTCCTCTTTTCCTTTTATATATGTACCTTCATATGTTTTTCCTTCATCGGTTTGGAATACTGCCTTTAGTTTAAAGTAATCTTCAGGGACAAATTGTTCAATTTGTTTATCTCGATCATAGATTATTTTTAGCGTTGGTAGAAGTACACGACCAATATTTAGTGCCTTACCTTTTCCTTTTTGATATTTCAAAGTGGCTACAGAGGTAAGATTAATTCCGATTACCCAATCCGCCCACTGTCTACTAACACCTGCATCCTGTAGAGGTCTTAATTGTTCATTTGGCTTCATATTCTCAAGCCCATGAAGAACTTCATCTTTCGTCCATTCATTCAGTAATAAACGATATACAGGTTTATTCAATTTTGCTCTATATATAATACTGTCACCGATAATCTGCCCTTCGCGATCATAGTCACATGCAGAAATAATCATCTCCACATCACGTCGTTTCATAAGATAATGGATTGTTTTCAGCTGCTTTTCTGCACCACGGTCCGATCTACCTCTATTTCGAGGATCATTCTTGACTTTATATTCGAATTTATCAGGGATAAATGGAAAGTTGTCCATCTTCCACCTAGCCATCTTCGTATCATAATCCTTCGCATCAAACAACTGTAATAAATGGCCAAAAGCCCAAGTAATAACATATTGTTGTCCTTCAAAATAACCGTCTTGTTTATTTTTGATTAATAAAGCATCCGCAATATTTTTGGCAACGGAAGGTTTTTCTGCAATTATAAGTCTCATCATATAACACCCATTTCAATTAAAAAGTTGGAATTTGGAATGTAGAAAATTTGATTGGTAGTATGGAAGGAAAGGAGAAGGTAATTATTATTATACTATATTCCGAGTTTTAAATCTAAGGCTCTTTTGGGGTAGTTTGTTTCTGTTTGATGAAAATTGTGAAGTAACTTCAGCATGAGCCATTTATTATTTTCTCTCATCCATTTGATGTCTCATACTCTATTGATCGACCAAAGTGATCGATCTTTTAACGTTACTTCGTAGTCTACATAAATTACTCACTAAGATAGGAAAAAGGCTTTTAGAAGACAGCCACCTCTAAAATATGCACTTCAAAAGACTGCCAAATTTGACAGTCTCTCATTTTTTATCACCCTATTATTTCATATCTGGATCTGGTAAATCATCAGAGGTTCGTAACACTTCTGGTGGTGTATCAAATATATATGGTGGTGCCGGTTTAAGTTTTGGTTTCTTACCATACGGTACAGGATGTTCCACAAAATTAAACATTCCACAACCATCAATACTTGGCCCGTTAGCCCAACGACCATATGCACTTTCATTTCCAGCAGAATAGTTAAATAATGTGTAAGCAACTTCTTCTTTTTGTAGCTCACGAGGGAATGTACTTGGTACAACTATATTTTCTTTTTGCTCAAGCTCTAAACAAGCTGCATACCACTGATTCTGATGCATCGTATCTCTAGCAATTAACCATGATAGCATATCTTTTACACCACGGTCATTGGTTTGCTCATACAATCGACAGGCTTGTAATCTTCCCTGTGATTCAGCATTTAAATTAGCTCGGAAGTCGGCTAGCAAATTGCCACTAGCAATGATATAATCTGCTGTCCATCTATTCCCATTTGAGTCCGCTGGCATTGCACCTAATCCAGATACGATTGTATGCTGTGGATTAGATCCTCCTAGAATCGCAGCAACAATTGGATTCTTTGCAGCTTCCTCTAATTCAACGTCTGGTGCACCATCAAGCAATCTAGCAATCATTGTAGCTAACATTTCAATATGTGCCAATTCTTCAGTACCTGTATCCATTAAAAGATCTTTGTATTTTCCATTACCTCGTGTGCTCCAACCTTGGAATAAATATTGTAATGCTACAGAGATCTCTCCAAACTGTCCACCTAGGATTTCCTGAAGCTTCCTGGCGAATACTGGATCTGGCCGGTCAGGCTTTGCGCGATACTGTAACTCTTTTACATGATAAAACAATCATCTCACTCCTTCTAGAAATGGGTAAAAAACTACTCTTTAACTAGTTATTCATCCAATCAACTATTGGTGACTTATACGGTAGCCCATTTTAAGCTCACCAACCGGACATGTTAGAAAATTATTGTAATTAGAGGTATACTATTTTAAAGGCTACATAATGGAGGTTGATATCATGCTGGCACAAATTAATAAGAATGGGAGTAAATATTCTGTAACATATGAGCGACACCTAACTCATCCAGTTGCAAATGTATGGGCGATGTTTACTGACAATAGTAAATTACAACAGTGGTTTGATGAACTTCACGTAGAAGATCTTCGTCAGGGTGGAACTATATTATTTGATATGGGCGATGGCACATATGAAGAAATGAAGATAACTGAACTGGATCATCAAGCTGTTTTAGAGTTCGATTGGGATAAGGATCGTGTTCGCTTTCATTTTATGGAGGAGGATAATGGTTGTGAATTAACCCTCATAGAAACAATTAATGAATTAACGGAACATACCCCAAAAGATCTAGCAGGTTGGCATGTATGCCTAGATGTCATCGAAGCACTTTTAGACGGCACAGATTATGGACCACGTGAGAAAAGCTGGAAAAAATGGTATGAAAAATATAAGGAAGCTCTAGAGTAAGTTGCATCCGATTGAAAAGTAGCCTAGAGTTAACTAGGCTTTCCAGCTATTATTCGTACAATCATTGCAACTATATTTTAACCACTTCCAGCTTACTAAGCTCTTCTCCTAAATAATTCGCTACTTCCAACATACCGTATTTCCCACTGATAGCTTCTGCTTCACTATTATAATTCGTATTTGTATTAATATCATATGTGTAAATCTCACCATTTTTGTCTTGGGTAAACTCAATTCCAGCAATCTTAATATTATTAGCAGCTAGGACACGTTCATATTTTTCTAGGATAGGATGGTCAAAATTTTCCTGTATCTGAAACTTAGATGGAGTTGACGAATGCTCACCTACGGAACAAAATAAATCGTCAATTGTACATGCATCTGCCGGACATAATTCAAAACCTTCTGACGTATCTACACGTACTGCGTAAACAAACTTCCCACCAACAAATTCACATCGTGTAATAAATGAATCTGGAGACTCAATATACTCCTGAATTAATGTGATTCCATCAACGGATTCGTTAAAACCTTCTCCATCAATATACTCTTGAAATGCATCCATCGAGTTAAAAAGTTGAACTCCAAGACCTTTACCTGCACGATTGTGTTTTGTGATAAACTTTTTACCTGCAAATGATTGAGCCGCTTTTAATATTTTTTCTTTCCCAACTGCTGCAATTGTTTTCGGAGTCTGTACACCTTGTTTTTCAAGTTCTACATATTGTAATACCTTACTAACTTCCAATTGTAGTGCACGACTTCCATTAATTACAATTCGATCATGTTGCTCCAACCATGCCAGTATAGAACTCGTCAATTCTGGTGAATAACGATGTCCTCTCGTATGTGAAGAAGCACTCATCCTACTATAAAAGATCCCTTCTGGTGGTGCCGAGGAAAGATCAACATTTCCCTTATCTACTAACCAATCTTCATATGGAAGTTGTAATTCTTCCAATCTCTTCAATAGATGCTCTGTCCATTCATTATTTTTGTGTATGACATATATTTTACGCAAGGCTCTTATCTCCTTTATGATTAGTATGTTTGTCTATTCGTTACGAAGTTCTTCAACTTTTGGCATGACTTGATTTGCGAAACGTTCCAACTCTTCCAGTTGTGGTGAGCATTGGAGTAATAGTAAATCAACGCCTGCTTGCTCATAAGCTAATATTTGCTTTGCAATTTGCTCAGGTGTTCCAATTAAATTTGGACGCAATCCCCTGTTCGATACAGAATAATCCTGAAGTTGAATTTGTTGTTCTAGTTCAGACTTAGATGTAAAATCCTTAAAGCCAGCATAACCACTAGTATCTTTTACTGTCGTAATTCGCTTTAATTCTTCTTGGGCCTCTTCCTCTGAATCCCGACAAATAACATAAGCTGCCATACCAAAAGATTGTAACGGTTCATGCCCAACTCTATTTCTTCTCTCTTTCATATCTGTAATTTTCGCTTCTATTTCTTCAACTGTACCGCCATGCATCACATAGGCATCGCAAAGTGATGTGATAACCTGTTTTCCTTTTTCACTCTCTCCGCCAGCGTATAAAACCGGGTTAGGACGTTGAACAGGTTTTGGAGACAGTACGGTATTTTCTACTTGATAGAACTTACCATGATAGGTAAAGTTCTCTTCAGTCCACAATCCCTTTAAAATCTCCAAAAATTCGGTTGTACGATCATACCTTTCATCATGCTCCGTAAAATCGCCTCCGTATTGTTTCGCTTCCCCTTCCCACCAGCCGGAAACAACATTTAATGTAAAACGTCCATTACTAATATGGTCGATATTTGCAGCCATTTTCGCTGTTACTGCTGGATTATGGAATACAGGTCTTACTGCAGTCATAATTTCAATTTTTTCTGTTACAGCTGCTAACGCTGCAGCTGTTGACCATGCTTCAAGTGAATCCTGTTCTGGTCCTTTTATATCATTTAAATATAACTCAGCAATCAGTGTTGTATCATAGCCCCACTGCTCAGCTGATTGAATGACCTTCTTTGCGTAATCATAGGTCGGAGGCATATCCTCGAACTCAACATTTCGTAGCCATCCACCAAATATCGGTAACCAAAATCCATACTTCACTTTCTCCACTCCTCTTCTCAATTTTTATAAAAAAAGACTGTTTTCTAAAAGTTTGTTGCTTATTCAAGTAATGAATTTTACTGAGTAATTTACATAGACTGCATTAAAAGATTCAAAAAACCCAAACAAAAAAACTCTTCTCCATCAAGATAGGAAAAGAGTTTTATGACCTGGGTAAAGGGAATTCTCTCTCCTATCTTTCAAGCAAATGCTTGCAGGAATTGGCACAGTATTCCATATGGAACCTGTTGCCGAGGCTTCAAAGGGCCGTGTCCCTCCACCTCTCTAGATAGAATTAAATATAAAATATTTAATTATTAAAACTTAGCATATAGAAAGAAATAAATCGTGTCAACCATTTGAACTCACAGAAAATTCATCTTTAAGCAACCTTACAATTTGGTCAATTACTTGTGGACCATCATCTTCATCGATAATATTATTCAACAAGATGGAAAAAATAAGTTTTTCACTACTTGCTGTATCAACATAGCCAGATAACGTACTTACGCCAGCTATGGTCCCGGTTTTTGCTTGTACAGCAATATCGTTCATTCGAGACCTTAACGTTCCGCCTATCATTCTTTCAGGATTTCCCGAGACAGGTAAAGAATTGTAATAAGTGGAAAACCAATCTTTTTCCTGTACAAGATACAATAACTGAGTAATTTGGTTTGGCGGTAGTAGCGTTACATGAGAAATTCCAGATCCATCTCGAATAACTAGGTTCTTCGTATCCAGTCCCATTTTTTCTAGTTCGGATTCCACAACTTCGATACCTTTTTCCCAACTTCCTTCACCATGGACAAACTGCCCCATTTCTTTCATCATTACTTCCGCATGTACATTATTGCTTAATTTCATAAATGGGATTAGTAGTTCTGATAATGGCATTGAATCATGAGTGAAGAGTAATTTACTATTCTCTGAAACGATGCCACGTTTTACTGTTCCAGTCCATGTAATTCCTTGTTTCTGAAGAGCTTGTTTAAATAAATCCATGGCATATTCAGTCGGTTCCCAAACAGCCATCCATTCTGTTACATTAGCAGCGCCAATAGGAATACTACCTTCAACTGTAAAGGTATTGGTACCATGTTTCCGCTCTAGTGTTATATCTTCTTCCACACTTGCAGTACTCGTTGTAGACGTATTTGCGATTTGGATATATGGCGTATCAGGAGAAATAGATACTTTAGGCTTTTCCCCTACCTTATTGCCTGGAGTTACTTGTACTATTACTGAACCTGCATCATAATCTTTATTCGGAGAGGCTGTTAGAGCTGAAATTTGAGCACCATAATACCAGTGTTCATCTGTCCAATCTAAATCCCTTGATAACCGTACATCATCATACCAAGAATCATCTCCAATAATATCTCCATCAATCATCTCTATACCGTTTTCACGGATTTCTGTAGCAAATGCTTCAAAGTCTTCTTGAAGTAATGTAGGATCACCTTTTCCTTTTAAATAAAGATTCCCTTTTAATGTATTGGACTCTAATTTTCCATTTGTCCAAATTTCAGTTGAAAATTGATAATCTTCTCCAAGTACGTTCAGGGCAGCAAAACCTGTCAACAGCTTCATATTAGAAGCAGGTCGGAGTCGGGTATTCCCAAAGTGTTCATAGAGCAGTTTACCGTCTGAAGCGGATCGAACACTAATGCCAATTAACGCTCCTTGTAATACTGGCTCACTCCTCAGATAATCGTCCAAGCTTGTTATTTCAATAGCCTCTGCCTCCAGATTATTAAGTACGGATTTACTTTCATGTTTCAAGGTATTTTTCCCCTCCACTGATTGGGCCTGTCTACTTTCAGGGCTAGAAGAAAATGTTGCGATAACAAAAACTATAAAGAAAATTGACAGTACACCAAACCCAATTTTATAGAAATTCAATACAACCATCTCCCATATCATACACTTCCCTTATAATGTGTGTTCAAAAATGAGGATGAAAAGGACCAAGAAGTTCGAGGCGGTATAGTTTCGAGCATTAGGAAAGCTCCCCTGAGTCTGCATCGCACGTAGGATAAGTGTTCTTCTTATCCAAGGAACGGAATGTATGTATTTAGATACATGAGCAAGGCTGCATCGAGAAACAACTTCAATGCTGCCTTGTACCGAGGAATATGCTTCTATGAGTATGCTAGGAGACGCAGGTACACCGCTCTTTACGCAGAAACAAACCAACGAGCTTCCACAGGATGTGGTGACTTCGACGTTCGACACAGGACGTGTCGGTAGTTAGTCGAAGATCCCCTATCTAGATGTGTCATTTTTACCGGAATTTTTGAACATCCATTTATAGTCTTTACATCGAATGCCCTTTTTAAAATTTATTCAAGCCATTTTTGTATCATGATGAATTTCATAATTTATCGTTAGGAATGGGAAGGTAAAAATCTTCATATGATGCTGTGCTTGCAATACACCATGTTCTATTTCCTTCACTTGAAAATCCTCTTCGAGTGGAAGTTTTAACAAATATTCTCTAATAGCTAGATAAATTCCCGGATCTGTTTCAGTACGCGAAGCTTGCTTACTTGATAGCTCTAAATGACTCCCTTTTTGTTTAAGGTGTAAAACTCCAACCATTGTTGATCCTGGTAATGGCAAAGCAATATTCATATATGTTTTTCCGTCCGTTTGATGATATGAGTACAGCGCAACAAAAACAGTCTCCCCATCAGCTTTCCGTAACCATGCTCTTGTCTCATTTCTTCCATCCAGTTCATCATTTATGGAAGTAATATCTCCGGTCATTTCCATTCGTTTACTCGATAATGGGAGATTTAATTGCCTCGTTGTCCGACTTATTGCACGGTAGATTGCAGCAAAAGGACGAAACCAGCCCTTCCATTTCACTTCTGCAAATAGTCGGTATTGGTTCGTATTCTCATAAAAGTCCTTAATTGTCGGTGATAATGTTGCCACATCTATAGTGGGTTCATACACTGCCATGTTATCAACCAATCCCTGGTAATGTTGGTTATCTTCTTTTCCCTTAAAAAAATCTTCTCCAATCGTTCCTCCACCTCTTAAACTACTAATAGGAAACGACCTTTTTTTATACGTAGTAGGAGGTAAAAATATGTACCACCCTATAATACCAATCGACGCAAAAACAACAGCATTTGTTATCCCGTGAAATCGAAGCATAAAATCAATTGTTACTGTAAAAAGTTTCGTAGAATTTCCTACAGCATATAAAAGTGAAAACAAGATGGTAATTCCTACCGCAGCAAAAGATATACGAATGAGCCATTTTTGTAATGATACGTGAAATGGAGTCCGGTAGGTAAGTACAATTAATCCATATATTCCAATGATATAAAGGATAACGGATAAGACTTCAATTATAGGTGAGAAAGTTATACCTAATGCTACAATTATGGGAGAAACTAATATAAGGAATCCAATGATTAGGTATAGCTTTGGCTTGTATAACCTTCCTAAAAAACCTACGAATATTGGCAACAAAAATGCAGAGTAATGGAAATGAATTGCTGTTAGCCACGTAAGAATTGATGAAAAACCGGTGTCTATTCCTACTTCGAATGCGAAAAACCAACCACCTCCAATAGCAAGGTAAATAAGACCTGCATCAATTAGCCCTTCTTCCAACTGTTCAAAACCTCGATGTAAGAACCTCCTTAACCCTATCAATGCTATTGCCATTGTAAATCCAAAGTATATCATTGCTAGAATCGGATCAAACACCGACTGATCGGTGACCTGCAAAGTAAATATAGCTACAGAGGAAAAGATTGCAAAACAAAATAAGGGAGTATTAATTTTATGATCGCGTAAAACGAGATGAAGAGTGAATGGTACAAAGACAGTCTGTGCAACTGTTAGTAAGACACTATACCAAGGATCAATTTGAGAAAAAATTAATAATAGAACAATACTATTTATCATTGCTAAATTACGAAATGTCATGTTGGACAAACTCCCCTTCATATCCAAAAAGTCTACCAATTAGTGGATTGTTAACAGTAACAGAAATGAAGTAGATACCTTTTTCTTCATCAAATTCTTCTTTTATAATTGCTTTACCTTGAAGTAGCTTTGGTAAAGGAATTTCTAATTTCCCTAATACAATACGCTGTTTTTTCGACTCTATGATTAATCCACCATACTCGGTAACTATAAGAGCAAGATCTGAGTAAAATACAGGTGGTTCACCAAAATAGTCTTTTATTACATTACGTTTTTCATCCAAACTCATTAGTGCATTGAAGTACCTCTTTTTCTTACCGAAAATAAATTCTCTCTCCCAAAGAACTTGTTCCTCATCCCCTCTACTTTTTAGAGGAGTATTTTTTATTTGGAATGGGATATTCTGACCATACTCAGGAAATAATACATCCCATTTCGTTCCTAGTATAAACAATGGATATAACCATCTCGGTCCACTGTAAACATTTTTCATAACACCTTTAGCCATAAAAGGTGTAGCATTTTCAAAAGCATATCTCCGCTGAAGCATGGGATGAAGTTTATTATAATTCTCACCTAGTACTTGTCTATATATTGACATATGAACCTTCCTACCTTTTCCGCTTACAGTTTCTTGAAGTTGGTACGTCATTACTCAGTAATAAACCCAATATCGAAAGAACGAATAGTGCTATATTAAATGTTAAAGGATTAAAAGGCTGGATGATGTGTTCTGGTTCCGCAATAATGGCACCTATAGTTAGTATCGGAAAGAGTATTACTTGAATTCCAAATAGGTGCCTCTTCCTTCGATAGAAAATCCACAACACACCAAAAACCACTTCTAATATTCCAGCTATGTAAACAACTCCCACACCTTGGCTATATGTTATTGGCAAGGTGTTAGTCAACATAGTAACCTCATCTGGATACATAAATATTAATTTTGGAATAAGTCCATGGTATATCCATAGAAACATGAAAAAAACAGTAAGAACCCCTGTACTAAAGAATCGAATATACTGTGAAGCAGGTGTCTCACCTTTTTCTAACCATCTTTTCAATACATCAAAGCTTAGCGCTGTTCCCCATCCAATCATTGGACGGAATATAATCGCATCAAACAGGCTTCCTAACTTACCAAAGCTAGTTTTATAGTTATATTGCGTAAGAAATTTTATGGATTGTTGACCTTCAGGTATGTATTTCCAATATCCTCTACCTTCTCGAATGATAGAAATAGCTTGTTCCGTACCAAAATGTAGGGAAGAAGTTCTTGATCCATCTTCTGCATGATAACTTCCAACACTCTTACCCCACCCCTCAATTTCTAATCCGAATCCAATATTTGTTTTGTAATCGAATAATTGAGGTTCACCTTCTCTTTTAGGCTTATACTTTATCGAAGAAAAACGCAAATCCCATTGTTCGTGTAATTTAGGATTTTGTGTCGCTTCCCATAATTCATCCATCTCAGCATCAATCGGGATTTCAACATATATCGGTTTATGTTTCATTATGATCACCCCATCTAAGTTTAACATACATGCAACGTCATTCATTTTATTAATCTGAATCATCGGTTACTTAAAATCTGCCGTAGCAATAGATGTTATTTTCAATAATGTTCATCCCTCACTTCGTATTTTTTACAATTTTATCATAAATTTGATATATGAATAAAAACATTCAGAAATGTAAAATGGAGCCTTTTCTTTAACGGAAAGGCTCCACTTCTGTTACTCTAGCTCTAGTTTCTTTTTTTCACTCATCAATTGTTGGAATTCCTGCTCCAATTCTGGCTTAGGGTCTATACTTAACCTACTGAGCACATCTGAAATTTTTGTCTCTAACACTATCCGTTGGTCTTCTTTGGTATCCCGTTCATCAAGTAGCTCATATTGCATGTACTTTCCATATGTCCCATCAAATAACCTCATTTCTTGATTTTCAATGTGTAAAATACGGTTGGCTACGTTTTCGATAAACCGTCGATCATGAGAAACAAATATCACTGTTCCAAGATACTCCTGTAATAATGATTCCAGTGCCTCAACTGCTGTAATATCTAAAAAGTTTGTTGGTTCATCAAGAATAATTGTATTAATGTCACTTAAGAAAAGTTTTGCAAACGCTACTTTTACACGCTCCCCACCACTTAAAACATTAACCTTTTTATAAACATCATCTCCAAAAAAGTACAATCTTGCTAAGACTGTGCGGATTAATGCTGTTTCTTGAGAGGAAGATTGCTTTACATTTTCCAATATGGTTTTGCTAACATCCAAGATATCCAGGTTTTGACTAAAATAACCGATCTGGACAGTAGGAGAAATTTGAATATCCTTTTCGTTAGAAATTATCTTTTTGACAAAAGTTGTTTTTCCTGTTCCATTTTCACCGATAATTGCCAGCTTATCCCCTGCTTTAATATGGAAGCCTGACTTTCTCCACAATACTCTATTACCAATTCTGCCTTCCAAATCCTCTACACGAATAATAACGCGATTTTTTAGTGTACTTGCCCCTACAATATCCATATTCATAGGAGCTTCCGTTTTTACCTTTTCCACTTTTTCTAACTTCTCTAATCGTGTTTTAATTGCTTTTGCAGTTGTTTCCAGTTTTTTCTGTTTCTTAGCAAAGTAAGGTTTTGCTCCCTTTTGCCTAGAATCCGAATCACTTGGTTTATTCGGATTTTTAGTTGCACGAGCTGCTTTCTTCTTTTTTTGCTCCAATGCGTTCTCAAGTTGTTTTTTCTTATTCATATATTGCTCATATGCCGCTTCCTGTTGTCTAACCTCTAATTCCCGTTGCACCTCATAATCAGAATAATTACCAACGTATTCGGTTATCGAAGTATCTTTCACTTCCCAAATTTTTGTACAAAGCGCATCTAAAAAAGCACGATCGTGAGAGACAATTAGAATTGCACCATCTATGCGATTGAATTGTTTTTCTAGCTTCTCCATATGTCTCGTATCTAGATTAGTAGTTGGCTCATCTGCAAAAAGAATATCAGCTTTTTCAGCAAGTGCTTCATTTATATATGCTTGTGTTACCTCACCACCACTTTGTGTAGTATCTGCTCGCTTTAACTGCGGTAATAGCTTTCGAGTTGCAGTTGTTGAAATGTTGCCAGACGTAGGTTTTAGCTTTCCTGCTAATATATTTAGTAATGTTGTTTTACCAGAACCATTCTTTCCAATGACACCAATCCGGTCATTCTCTTGGATTTGTACATGATCAATGTTTAATAATTCTGTTCCTTGAATTTCGTGTGATATATTTTTTCCTTCTAATATAAGCATTCCGATCAACCCCATATATTTTTTTCGGGATGCAAAAAAGCCTCCCATTCACTAGGAAGAATAGGAAGCAGACGCCTAACAAACGAACAAAAGCAGAATTGCCCCTGTTCAGGAATTGTAGGTATACTAAGACAGTCTAATCCTATTCTTCGTATTCGAATAATTGCATAACAAAAGAGACAGGTTTTTCCTGACTTTTTTACAATTATTCAAATCACGTTTAAAAATAGGATTAATTATCCATCTGCCCAAGTAACACCCTTTCCGATTTAATTAGTTTTACTATAAGCTATATAATTAAAAGAATCAACCATTTTTTCCATACTAAAAAACTTCCACTCTAAAGACGAACGATTAGAACTTAATTCTTAGTTGATTGAAACGTGTACAGTAACATATCGCTCAGAATACCGCTACAGAAATACACTACGCTTTCCCCCAGGACAAGGAACGCTACTTCAGCGACACATCGCACGCAGAAAAAGTAGTTTTCTTTTTCAAGGAGTCTCCGTGTACTTCCTTCGCTAGGATCGGTTCTATATTCAGTGAGTGGAGCGTAGGGCATGTTTACGAAAATAACCCAAAAAGAAAAATCCTCACTAATTCGAATTCTATTTGAAGAATGAACTGCCCCCCGTCAAGTAGACAGTGGAAATAATAAAAATGATTTAGGCGGCCATCGTCCTGTATTCCATAGGACTGTGGCCGTTTAATCTTTCTTGGTATCTATTATGATTATAAAAATATATATAATCATCTATTGCTTTAGAGAGCTCCTCAAATGTATTAAACTTGCGTAAGTAGTATTTTTCACATTTCAGAGTTCCCCAAAATGATTCCATTGGTGCATTATCAATGCATTTTCCAACTCGAGACATACTATGCGTCATCTTTGCTTTATCTATCTTCCGTTTAAACTCTCGTGAAGTGTATTGATATCCTCGATCACTATGGATAAGTGGGTGTTCCCCGTCCTCTAATATATCGATAGCTAAATCCATTGTCCTAAAAACAAGTTGGTTATCATTTCGATGGCTAAAAACAAAGCTTACGATTGATCCATCATACACATCGCGTATAGCACTTAAATAGGCTTTCTTGGACAAACCATATTTGAATTCTGTGACATCTGTTACCCATTTTTCATTTGGTTTCTCTGCTTTAAATTCACGATTCAAGATGTTTTCCGCAACTTGTTGGGGAATGGAGGATTTATAACGTTTCTTCTTTTTACGAATAACCGATTGTAACCCTGCAACCTTCATCAATCGATAGATTCTTTTATGATTAAATTTCTTTTTAAATTTCCGATCCATATTCATTTTCATTTGGCGATATCCATAAATACTTTCTACTTTTTCATGTAGATCTATCATTTCTTTTAAAAGTTCTTTATTTTCAACTTCTCGTTCTGTTGGTGTTCGATTTAACCATTTATAGTAAGCAGACTTTGTCACTTTCGCAATTTCACAAAGAAGGATAATAGGAAATCCCTCTTCCTCATGAAGTTCCCGTATCGCCATATACCTATCTTTAAACCTTATTTGATCTATTTCCTCCTCCTTTCGATCTCTTCTAACTTTTTTAGAAATAAGTTCTCCGCTCTTAAACGTTCATTTTCCAATTCTAGTCGCTTCATTTGTAATGTCATTTTTTCTTCTGGAGACAGTTCTGTTTCACTTTTTGTTCTTCCACGATTGTCCTTTAACGCCTCTGCACCTTTTGTTTCATATTTTTTAACCCATTGATACACTTGTTGATAGGTAACCTTATATT